>NZ_JBFRFE010000252.1:0-5582 GCF_052114665.1 Stenotrophomonas sp. 2YAF22
CCTACGAAATCATGCGTCCGGAAGACGTGGGCTGGGAGGACTCGCAGATGGTGCTGGGCCGCCACAGTGGCCGTGCTGCCGTCGAAGCGCGCCTCCGCGCCTTGGGCTTCTGGCTGGAGGAAGACGAGCTGAAGCTGGTGTTCGAGCAGTTCAAGGGCCTGTGCGAGCAGCAGCGCGTGGTCACCGATGCCGACCTGCAGACGCTGATGCAGGGCGGCTCCAACGCACAGGGCTACCGCCTGGCTTCGATGACCATCAGCGATGTCGGCAGCCGTGCCAATGCGCTGGTCGAACTGTCCGACCCGGACGGCAACCGCGTGGCCGAGACCGCGCAGGGTGATGGCCCGGTCGACGCACTGTTCGGCGCCCTGTCGGCCGCCACCGGCGTGCAGCTGATGCTGGACAGTTACCACGTGCACAGCGTCGGTATCGGTGCCGACGCGCGTGGCGAAGCCAACCTGAGCGTACGCCACGAAGGCGTGGAGTACGACGGCACCGGCACCAGCAAGGACATCATCGAAGCGTCCGCGCTGGCCTGGCTGGACGTGGCCAACCGCCTGCTGCGCCAGCGCCAGGCCAACGCCGGCATCAGTACTGAATCACCTGCCACCGCCATTGCCTGAGGAATGTGAGATGAGCGCCTTCGACACCGCAACCACCACCAGCAGCGCTGGCCAGCAGTGGAATGCCCAGGACTATGCGATCGATGCCGGCTTCGTGCCGACCCTCGGTGGCGCCGTAGCGCGTCTGCTCGACGCGCGGGCCGGCGAGCGCATCCTCGACCTGGGCTGTGGCGATGGCGTACTCACCACCGAACTGGCCCTCAGCGGCGCACACATGCAGGGCGTCGATGCCTCGCCGGAAATGGTGATCGCCGCACGTGCACGAGGTGTCGATGCGCAGGTGATGGACGGCCACGCCCTGGCCTTCGATGGTGCGTTCGATGCGGTGTTCAGCAATGCAGCCCTGCATTGGATGCCCGACCCGGACCGCGTGCTGGAGGGCGTGCGCCGCGCCCTGCGCCCCGGCGGGCGCTTCGTCGCCGAGTTCGGCGGCCATGGCAACGTGGCCACGATCGTTGCTGCCGTGCAGGCCGCGCGCGTCGCCCATGGCCATGGTGCCAGCGCATTCCACTGGTACTTCCCCAGCGCTGATGCCTACGCAGACCGCCTGCGCCAGCATGGCTTCCAGGTGCAGCTGATCGAATGCCTGCCGCGACCGACCGCGCTGCCGACCGGCGTTGCCGGCTGGCTGCGTGTGTTCGCCGCTCCGCTGCTGGACGACCTGCCGGCCGAGACGCGCGCCACGGTGCGCGATGCCGCTACGGCCCTGCTGGCCGACCTGCCGCGCAATGCTGCCGGCCAGCCACTGGCCGACTACGTGCGCCTGCGCGTGCTCGCGCGGCGCCGCTGACCTGCCCCTGTTACTTTCTCTCTCTTCGATGTCCGCTACTCCGTACTCCTGCCAGGCAAACGCATGACTTCCGCACCCCGCACCCTGTACGACAAACTGTGGGACGCCCACGTGGTGGTTCCAGAAACCGACAGCGCGCCCGCCGTGCTGTATATCGACCTGCACCTGATCCATGAAGTGACCTCGCCGCAGGCCTTCACCGAGCTGCGCGAGCGGGGCCTGAAGCCGCGCCGTCCGGATCGGACCAAGGCCACGATGGACCATTCCACGCCGACCCTGCCGGCCGCTGCCGACGGCACGCTGCCCTACGCCAGTGCCGCCTCCGAAGCACAGGTCGCGATGCTGGCGCGCAACTGCGCCGAGCACGGCATCGAACTGTTCGACATGGCCTCGGACAACCGCGGCATCGTCCACGTGATCGCACCGGAACAGGGCTTCACCCAGCCGGGCATGACCATCGTCTGCGGCGACAGCCACACCTCCACCCACGGCGCATTCGGGTCGCTGGCCTTCGGCATCGGCACCAGCGAAGTCGGCCATGTACTGGCCACGCAGTGCCTGCTGCAGCGCAAGGCGAAGACGCTGGCGATCACCGTCGATGGCAAGGTCGCGCCGGGTATCGGCGCCAAGGACGTGGTCCTGCACATCATCGGCGTGATCGGCGTCAATGGTGGCACCGGGCACGTGATCGAGTTCCGCGGCAGCACCATCGAAGCGATGGACATGGAACAGCGCATGACCCTGTGCAACATGTCGATCGAAGCCGGTGCACGCGCCGGCATGGTCGCGCCCGACCAGGTGACGTTCGACTTCGTCGCCAATACGCCGCGTGGCCCCAAGGGCGCCGACTTCGACGCTGCCGTTGCCCGCTGGACGCAGCTGCGCAGCGATGAAGGCGCGCGCTTCGACAGCGAGGTGCACATCGATGCCGCCGATATCCGCCCGACCCTGACCTGGGGCACCCACCCCGGCACCGCCATCGCGGTGGATGCGCCGATCCCGGCGGCTAACGATGCCGCCGCGCAGAAGGGCCTGGATTACATGCACTTCCAGGCGGGACAGACGCTGGCCGGCACGCCGGTGGACGTGGTGTTCGTCGGCTCCTGCACCAATGGCCGGCTGAGCGACATGCGCGAAGTGGCACAGGTGCTGCGCGGCCGTCGCGTCGCCGAGCGCGTGCGCATGCTGGTGGTGCCTGGTTCTGAGATCGTCAAGCGCCAGGCCGAGGCCGAAGGCATCCATGAGATCGTGCGCGCGGCCGGTGCCGAATGGCGCGAACCGGGCTGTTCGATGTGCATCGCCATGAATGGCGACCTGGTCGCCCCCGGCCAACTGGCGGTCAGCACCAGCAACCGCAACTTCGAAGGCCGCCAAGGCCCGGGCTCGCGCACCCTGTTGGCCTCGCCGATGAGTGCTGCCTGGGCCGCGGTGCAGGGCCACGTTGCCGATGCCCGTGAACTGTTCGCCCAGGAGGTGGCCTGATGAGCGGCTTCCGCACCCTGAGCTCGGCCAGCGTGGTGCTGCGCCAGACCAACATCGACACCGACCAGATCATTCCGGCGCGGTTCCTGTCCACCACCGAACGTGCTGGCCTGGGCCGCAATGCGTTCAACGACTGGCGCTGGCAGGCCGATGGCTCGCCCGTGGCGGACTTCGCCTTCAACCAACCGCACAATGCCGGCCGCAGCATCCTGCTGGCCGGGCGCAACTTCGGCTGCGGCTCATCGCGCGAACATGCGCCGTGGGCACTGACCGATCTCGGCCTGCGTGCCATCGTCAGCAGCGAGATCGCCGACATCTTCCGCGGCAATTCGCTGAAGAACGGCCTGCTGCCGATCGTACTGGACGAGGCCGACGTGCAGCTGCTGATGCAGCGCCCTGACGATGAGCTGACCATCGACGTTGCGGCGCGCGAGCTGCGCACGCCCGATGGCCGCGTCTACTCCTTCCCGTTGGACGGCTTCTCGCAGACCTGCCTGCTGGAAGGCGTCGATCAACTGGGTTATCTGTTGGGCCGTGTCCCTGAAATCGAACGTTACGAGAGTGAGCATGCACGCTGAAATTGTTGTCCTGCCCGGTGATGGCATCGGCCCGGAAGTGGCCGCCGCCGCGGTCGCCGTTCTGAACGCCGTCGCCAGGCGCTTCAACCACACCTTCACCTTCAGCGAGCACGACATCGGTGGCATCGCCATCGACCGCCATGGCGAACCGCTGCCGGCATCGACCCTGGCCGCCTGCCAGGCCGCCAACGCTGTGCTGCTGGGAGCCGTGGGCGGGCCGAAGTGGTCCGACCCGAACGCCAAGGTGCGCCCGGAACAGGGCCTGCTGGCGATCCGCAAGGCGCTGGGCCTGTATGCCAACCTGCGCCCGGTGCGCACCCATGAAGCCGCACTGCACGCCTCGCCGATCAAGGCCGAGCTGCTGCAGGGCGTGGACTTCGTGGTGGTGCGCGAGCTGACCGGCGGCATCTACTTCGGCGACAAGACCCGCGATGCCGACAGCGCCAGCGATCTGTGCCGCTATACCGTGGCCGAGATCGAGCGTGTGCTGCGCAGTGCCTTCCGGCTGGCGCAGCAGCGTCGCGGCAAGGTCACGTCGGTGGACAAGGCCAACGTGCTGGAAACCTCACGTCTGTGGCGTGACGTGGCCGCGCGCATCGGCCGCGAGGAATTCCCGGACGTGGCGCTGGAACACCAGCTGGTCGATTCGATGGCGATGCACCTGCTGGCCAAGCCGCGCGAGTACGACGTGATCGTGACCGAGAACATGTTCGGCGACATCCTCACCGATGAAGCCTCGATGCTGGCCGGTTCGCTGGGGCTGCTGCCTTCGGCCTCGCTGGGCGAGCCGGGTGCGGTGGGTATCTACGAGCCGATCCACGGCTCGGCCCCGGACATCGCCGGCAAGGGCATCGCCAACCCGTACGCGACGATCTTCAGCGCGGCGATGCTGCTGCGCCATTCGCTGGGGCTGGAAGCCGAAGCCGCAGCGGTGGAAGCGGCGGTGCATGCGGTGCTTGACGATGGCGTGTTCACGGCAGACCTGGCGACGAAGGGCACGGCGGTGAGTACGGCGGCGGCTACCGACGCGGTGCTGGCCAAGCTGGGCTGAAGCAGGCGGGTGCCGGGACATGCCCGGCACCCTTTGCATGTCAATCGGTAGCAGCGAGCCCTGCCCGGCGTGCTGCTGATCGCCCGGCATGAGATCCGCTCAGCGCGAAGTGCTGCGCGCGTAGTCGCTGGCGCAACCGGCAACAACGCGACCTTCGTCGGTGCGCATCACGATGTGCTGCGGGATCCAACTGCCACCGCTGAAAGCAACCGGAGGCAACAGGCGCTGCCAAGCGTCCTTGCCGACCGCGTGCGAGGTGTCCATGCCCGCTTGGGCAAGCACTGGCGCCACTGCAACGCCAMCGAGATCCGCGCCGAAGAAACCACCGAACGCCAGCGCAATCGTGTGCGTGGAAACGCCGTACGCCTGGATGGGCGCCTGCAGCCCGATCAGCAGCAGGTGCAGATCATCATCACCAACGGTGTAGTTCACCTCGTTGACCGAACGGACATCCTGCGGCCATTCGAACTGCGGCTTTTCGGAAAGCCGCTGCCAGAACGCCTGCAGCCGGCGCATGCTGCCTTCGTCGGCGCGGCAGTGGATGGCATCCTGCAGGTCCTGGACGTCAACAGCCGGTACCTGAGGTACGGCTGCCTTGCTATCTTTCGTGGAAGGCGCGCAGCCCAGTCGATAGCCGTCGCCCGCACTGCGCACGATGATCGACGTGGTGGGCGCCGACCACAATTCGAACGGCTCCCGCAGCGAGCTCGACTGCAGCCGCAAGCCGTGCGCAGCGACGATACGATCGCGCTGTGCCGGGTCGAGCGCAACCGAGAACCCGAACGCATCAGCAAACAGCCGCGGCACTTCGACACCGTGGACCGTCATCGACTGTGGCGGAGTGATGACGGTCACCCGGTGATCGTCATCCTCACCCTCCTGCTCGAATCGCCAGTCGCGCAGGTACGGCGGTCGTTCCGCAGCGTCGGCATAGCGTGCCGCACGCAGTCGGCTGACGACGGCCTGCTGGACGTCCGCACTCGCGCCGCACTCAAGTACGTCCCGCAGGCCGTGCTGGAACAGCAGAGCATCGGCGTCAGCCGGCTGCGCAATGGCAG
>NZ_JBFRFE010000253.1:0-5578 GCF_052114665.1 Stenotrophomonas sp. 2YAF22
CTACCGCCCCAGCCGTGCTGTTGCTCATGTTCGATTCCTTGACGTCATGGTTGGGGCGGGCGCCGGCCACAGTCGTGGCCCGCGCTGGAAGGACGGATCTGCAGGGTCACCGGCTGCGGCAGCGCGGCAGCATCGGCGTCCAGCCGCAGCACCTGCATCGCCTGCAGAAGACGCGCATCGCGGCGGGGGCTGCCGCTGCCGGCAAGCAGTTCGGGTTCCTGCACCTGGCCGTCGTTGGCAATGCGGAAGCGCAGCGTCGCCGCATAGGCGCCCGGTGCAAGGTCAGGGTCGCCACAGAATGCAGTGCGCAGCCGCTGCTGCAGGTCGCCGAAGCGGCGACGCTGCCCGAGGTCGGTGGTCACATCGGTCGGGGAGGCATCGGTGCCCGCGTGTGCGCCGCGGCGCAGTACCACGCGCTGCGCACCGATCAGCTCGGCCTCGACACCCGTATCCTGCAGCACCACCTGCAGCGCCTGCAGTGGCGGCAGGCTGGCCTGCAGCGGATGGCTGCTGCGGCCCGTGCCGAGGTCGCCGGGATACATCACCGACCACCCGCTGACGACACTGAAGCGCTCGACCGCCTGTTCCAGCGGCTGCGCGGGAATGTCATAGGCGCGGATGTCGTCCTGTGCGGCGGCAGCGAAGGCGAACAGCAACCCGGCGGCGGCCGCCACCCTCCAACGTCTGATCGCATGCTGTCCATTCAGCCCCCTGACGTAGAACACATGACCCTCGGCAGCGACATCAGCTGCAGCGGCGAAGCGCGGTGCGACCAGGCGGGTCGACCTGCGCACGGCCGGCAAGCGGGTCAAACCGTAGCGGCGTCACGTGTCATTGCGATGACGGCGGCGCGCAGGGGACGCGCCGGGCCGTTCAGACAGGCAGTTCAGTGGTCTGCTTGATCCGCTGCATGGGGATTTCGGTCTTGGTGTTCTGCACCCCGGCGATCCGGTTGAGGTGCTGTATCTGGAACTGCCGGTACGCATCAAGGTCGGCCACGGCCACCCGCAGCAGGAAGTCGCAGTCGCCCGCCATCAGATGGCATTCAAGCACTTCCGGGAAGGACTTGATGCTGTTGATGAAGTGGTTGGTGGTGTCTTCGTCCTGGCCACGCAGCCACACGCGGACGAACACCGTGAACCCACGCCCGATCCTCGCCGCGTTGAGCAGGGCCACGTAGCGATCGATGTAGCCGCCCTCTTCCAGCAGGCGGACCCGGCGCAGGCAGGCGGACGGCGACAGCCCCACCTGTCGCGAAAGCTCCAGGTTCTGCAGGCGACCATCGCGCTGCAGGGCGTCGAGGATGCGGCGATCCAGGTTGTCGAGCTGGTACTGCATGAAATTTCACCCATCAGGCTGATGGCCGCATGATATTCCACATTCCGTCGGCTCAATGGCATCAACGCAACCCGATTTCGTGATCGGACCGTTAGCATGGGCCACCCCCACCCGTTGTTGATCCATGGACGCCCGAACCACCCTGCCCCTGTCTGATCCCGTGTGCGACACCGCACCGCGCGCCGAATTCCTGCGCGGCCTGCGCGCCGCCGTGCCGGTGATGATCGGCTTCATTCCTTTCGCCCTGGTGCTCGGTGCCCAGGCCGCCCAGAAGGGCCTGTCGGCGCTGGAAGTGCCACTGATGACCGGCCTCAACTTTGCCGGTGGGTCTGAATTCGCCGCGGTCGAACTGTGGACTTCGCCGCCACACATCGCGCTGATCGTAGCGATCACCGCACTGGTCAACAGCCGCCACCTGCTGATGGGCGCCAGCCTGGCGCCGTTGCTGCAGCACCTGCCGCGCCGTCGCGTGCTGYCGGCGCTGTTCTTCATGTGCGATGAAAGCTGGGCACTGGGCGTGGCCGATGCGCGCCGTCGCGCACTGGGCTTCAGCCTGTCCTACTACCTAGGCGTGTCGGCCGGCCTGTACACCGTGTGGGTGCTGTGCACCGCGCTGGGCGCGATCGTCGGCCCACTGCTCGGTGACATCCACGCCTATGGCTTCGACATGGCCTTCCCCGCCGTGTTCCTGGTGCTGCTGCGCGGCATGTGGCAAGGCATGCGCGCCGCCCGGCCATGGCTGGTCAGCCTGGTGGTGGCTGCGGGCACATACCTGCTGGTGCCCGGCGCCTGGTACGTCGCCAGCGGCGCGCTGGCCGGTCTGGCCGCTGCGTGGCTGCTGGCCGAGGACGCCGCATGATCTTCAACGGCCTGATCCACTGGACCTCGGTGCTGACCATCATCCTGATGGCCGCCGCCACCTATCTCACCCGCATCATCGGTTTTCTCGCGCTGCGCAACCGCACCCTGAGCAAGCGCGCGGTGACGGTGATGGAAGCCGCCCCGGGCTGCGTGCTGATCTCGGTGATCGCTCCGGATTTCGTGGCCGACAAGCCGGCCGATCTGGCCGCACTGGCGATCACGTTGCTTGCGGCCACACGGCTGTCGATGCTGCCGACGGTGCTGATCGGTGTGGTATCGGCGGGTGTGCTGCGGTATGTGATGGGGTGAGCGCCAGAGGACAACCGGCGCCGACCGTCGGCTTCCATATGCAACACGTCTGATTGTGCGTGCGCCGGGGCGCCTGCAAGGATGCATCCACGGCCTTGGAAGGGTGATCTCCTGCAGATGGAATCCTGGTTGCGGCACGCCACGGGCACAGCAGCGCTGCTGCTCTGCGCCAGTGCGTGCAATACCCTCGACATTCCCCCGCGCGATAGTGTCGGCGCGGACGGAGCGTTTGCCACGAGCCTGCGCGGAGCGCCCTCGCAGCTGAGCGTTGGCACCGCATCGGTACTGCCCGGCCAGGAGAGTTCGGAGCAGACGACGCGCTCGCACACTTGCCAACGGGAATCAACCGAAGTGATGGTGCGCTGGGTCGAACCCAGCCTGTCCACTGACCAGGCAGTGAATCTATGCACTGCAGCCGCGCACGCGGCGAGACAGCCACTCCAAGCCGCAGGCCTGAACGATACACCGGTCCGCTACCAGGTCACGATCGTCAGCGACGGCGGCGGCATCTGGCAACAACCTGCCAGGCCAGTCCGACCAGAACTGGTGGTGGCGCTCTGGTTTCCCGCCGGCGACGACGCTGCTGCACTGCGTGCGCGCGTAATCTCCACCACCGCACACGAGTTCCACCATATCGCCACCGCGATGGCAGGCCAGCGCCGATGGGGAGCGCACCGGGAACCGGAGGCATACCTCGCCGGGGCATGCGCGCTGCTGGCGATTGAAGGTGAGCTTCGGCGCGAGCAGCTACCCGGCCGCCATGATCCCCGCGCTGACAGCCTGCTGCCGGCGGCAGCACGGCGGTCTGGAAATGCCGGCAACGCGATGGGCCAGTTGTTGCAGGCATTCTTCAGCGGGGATCGTATCCAACGCGATGACGAAGAAGGGCGCGCACTGCTACGACACTGCCACCACACCATCGGATTCCCCGCCATCGCCCACTAACGCCGCCCCTCCCTGCGACAGCCGGTCGCAGCCCCCTCCGGGCACACGCTTGACCTATATCAATCCGCCCCACGCCACGGGCGCGTATCTCTATGCAGGAACCCAATACGCCGGCGTCACCGGCATCCAAAGGACCTGCGATGAGCTACACCCCCGACAACGCCCAGCTGCTCAACGCCATGCAGAACGTGATGGTGATCTCCACCACCGACCTGCAGGGCAACATCACCTATGCCAACGACCTGTTCTGCACGCTCACCGGGTTCGCGCGCGAGGAACTGATCGGACAGCCGCACAGCATCGTCCGCCATCCGGACGTACCCAAGGCCGTCTACAAGGACATGTGGGACACCATCAAGGCCGGCAAGACCTGGACCGGCATCGTGCCCAACCTTGGCAAGGGCGGCGTGCTCTACGTGGTCGACACCACCGTGCAGCCGCTGTTCGACGCCGACGGCAACATCACCTCTTACATCAGCATCCGCCGCGTGGTGAACGACCTGATGCAGAACTACGACCTGGTCGAGTTCAGCAAGGAAAAGTTCGACGACTTCTACGAGGCTGCGTGAACGCCATCCCCACACGCAGGCCCATCAGCCGGCTGCTGGTGGGTTTCGCCTCCGAGTCGGGCAACGCCCGCGCCCTGGCCCAGCGCCTGGGTGCGGATCCGGACCTGCAGCCGCATGGACCGCAGGTCCTGCCGTTCAATGACATCGATGTGGCCAGCCTCGGCCACGGCGATGTGCTGCTGGCCATCTCCAGCTCGTTCGGCGACGGCGAGCCACCGGCCAATGGCGAGCGCTTCTTCGAGTCGCTGCGACAGGCGCCCGCCCTGCCCGGACTGCGCTACGCGGTGTTCGGCCTGGGGGATACCGGCTACCCCAGCTTCTGCGGTTTCACCAAGGCGCTGGATGCAGCGTTGAGTGATCGTCAGGCGCAGCCACTGCTGCACCGTGTCGACGCCGACCTCGGCTACGAACAGTTCTTCCAGCAGTGGCGGCCGGTGCTGGGCCAGGTACTGGACGGTGATGCGACCGCCGGCCAGGACCTGCGCCTACAAGTGACGGCCTACGGCGAAGACAACGCGTTCGCCGCCGGCATTGTCGAACGGCGCCGACTGAATCACAGCACCCCCGCCGCCTGGCACCTGCAGCTGGACATCGCGGGCAGCGGCATGGCCTACCGGGCCGGCGACACCCTGCATCTGGTTCCGGAAAACGATCCTGCGCTGCTGCAGGCCCTGGCCAGCTGGTATGGCGATTCCAGCGCCGTCGACGCGCTGCGCGACCGCGAACTGCGCCTGCTCAGCAAGGGCGTACTGCGCGAACTGGCCAGGCTGGGGGGTAGCGACGTACTGAAAAGCCTGCTGAAGATCAGCCAGAAACGCGAACTGGACGCCTACCTGCATGGCCTGGACCTGCTGGACGTGCTGCAGGACCACGCCACCCCGCAGTCGGTTCCGCTGGCGCGGCTGCGCGAGCTGCTCTCACCCTGCCTGCCGCGCGCCTACTCGATTGCCTCGCATCCGCGCGACGACCAGCTGAGCCTGTGCGTGCGCGAAGTGCGCTACACCCTGCGTGGCCGCGAACGCTTCGGCACCGCCACTGGCAGCCTGCTGCACGGCGGCGACACGGCGCGTGTGTACTGCCGCTCCAATCCGGGCTTCCACCTGCCCGAAGGCGGCGACGCGCCCCTGCTGCTGGTGGGCACCGGTACCGGCATCGCGCCGCTGATGGGCCTGATGCAGGAACTGCAGGCCACCGGCGACGCACGGCAGGTCCATCTGGTGTTCGGCGAGAAGCATCGCGAGCACGACTTCCTGTACCGCGAGCAGCTGCAGGACTGGCAGGCGCGTGGCGTACTGGCCAGCCTGCACACAGCGTTCTCGCGCGATGCTGCGCAGAAGGTCTATGTGCAGCATGTGCTGAAGCAGCAGGCCACGCAGATGCGGGATGTGCTGGCCCGTGGCGGCCACATCTACCTGTGTGGCAACAAGAGCCACCTGGAAGGTGCGATGCGCGAAGCCATCGACGCGATCGGCGGCGAAGGCCATTGGGATGCCCTGCGCAGTGAGGGTCGCACCCACTGCGAGCTGTATTGAACCGTCCCTCGGGTAGAGCCGGCC
>NZ_JBFRFE010000254.1:0-5575 GCF_052114665.1 Stenotrophomonas sp. 2YAF22
AGCATGAGCAGGCCCGGGCAGCGGTCAACGAGGCGCGCGCGATCCTTGCGCGACGCCAGCTCGACCTGCGCTACGCCACGGTCAGTGCACCGATCGATGGCCGCATCGATCAGGCGCTGGTGACCGAAGGCGCGCTGGTCGGCGTCGCCGATGCCGAGCCGATGGCGGTGGTGCAGCAGATCGACCAGGTCTACGTGGACGTGCGCCAGCCTGCTTCGCAGCTGCAGTCCCTGCAGCGCAGCGCGGTGGACGGCGAGTTGCCGGTGACGATCATCGGCGCGGCGGGTACGCCGCTGCCCGAGCGCGGCCGGCTGCTGTTCTCCGGTGTCAATGTCGATGCTCGCACCGGCGATGTGATCCTGCGCATCCTGGTCGACAACCCGGAGCGGCAGTTGTTGCCGGGCATGTACGTGCGTGCACGGGTGCCGCGTGGTGCGCCGGCCAGCGCGTTGCTGCTGCCGCAGCAGGCAGTGCTGCGCAGCGCCGGTGGCCAGGCCTATGCCTGGGTCATCGCCGCCGATGGCAAGGCGGTGATCCGCACGCTGGAGGTGGACGGCAGCGTCAACCGGCAATGGCTGGTGCGGCACGGCCTGAAGGCCGGCGAGAAGGTGGTGGTGGAAGGCCAGGAGCGCCTGCAGGAAGGCGTACTGGTCGATCCGCGCGACTGGCAGGTACCGGTCGCCAGTGCCAGCGCACCGCAGACATCCGCAAGCCAGGGCTGAGCCCTTCCAGGAACCTACGACATGGCTCGTTTCTTCATCGATCGCCCGGTATTTGCCTGGGTGCTGGCGATCTTCGTCATCCTGGCCGGCGTGCTGGCCATTCCGCGGCTGGCGGTCGAGCGCTACCCGGCGGTCGCACCGCCCAGCGTCAGYATCTATGCCAGCTATCCCGGCGCCAGCCCGCAGACATTGAATGATGCGGTGGTCGGCCTGATCGAGCGCGAGCTGTCCAGCGTCAAACACCTGCTGTACTTCGAATCGTCGGTGGACACGTCCGGTGAAGCGTCGATTACCGCCACCTTCAAACCCGGCACCGATCCTGAGCTGGCGCAGGTGGACGTACAGAACCGGATCAAGGCGATCGAGCCGCGCCTGCCGCGCAGCGTGCGCCAGAACGGCCTGTTCGTGGAGGCGGCCGACTCCGGATTCCTGATGCTGGTGGGCCTGCGCTCACCCGATGGCAGTGTCAACGAAGCGGCGCTGGGCGATTTCATGGCGCGCAACATCATCGAGGAGCTGCGACGCATCGACGGCGTCGGCCGCGTGCAGCTGTTCGGTGCCGAACAGGCGATGCGGATCTGGCTGGACCCGACCCGCCTGACCGGCTACGGCCTGACCATGGGCGATGTCGCCAGCGCGATCGAGCAGCAGAACCTTGAAATCTCGCCGGGCCGCATCGGCGATTCGCCCGGCGTTCCCGGCCAGCGCATCACCRTGCCCTTGAGTGCCGAAGGCCAGCTGTCCACGCCCGAACAGTTCGCGGCGATCGTGCTGCGCGCCGGTGCCGATGGTTCGCGCGTGCTGCTTGGCGATGTCGCCCGGGTCGAACTGGGCGCGCAGAGCTATGCCTGGGGCACGCGCGAAGATGGCTATCCGGCGACGGCCGCCGGCGTGCAGCTGCGCCCAGGTGCGAATGCGGTGCGTACCGCCACGGCGGTGCGCGAACGCATGGCCGACCTGCAGCCGCTGCTGCCGCATGGTGTTGAATCCAGCATTCCGTTCGATACCGCGCCCTTCGTCAAGGTCTCGATCCAAAAGGTGCTGCAGACCCTGATCGAGGCGATGCTGCTGGTGTTTGCGGTGATGTACCTGTTCCTGCAGAACTGGCGCTATACGCTGATCCCCGCACTGGTCGCGCCGATCGCGCTGCTGGGCACCTTTGCGGTGATGCTGGCGCTGGGTTTCTCGATCAACGTATTGACCATGTTCGGCATGGTGCTGGCGATCGGCATCATTGTTGACGACGCGATCGTGGTGGTCGAGGGCGTGGAGCGAATCATGGCCGAAGAGGGGCTGCCGCCGCGCGAGGCCACGATCAAGGCGATGCGTGAGCTGACCGGTGCGGTGATCGGCATCACCCTGGTGCTGACGGCGGTGTTCATCCCGATGGCGCTGGCCAGTGGTTCGGTTGGCGCGATCTACCGCCAGTTCAGCGTGGCGATGTCGGTGTCCATCCTGTTTTCGGCACTGCTGGCGCTGAGCCTGACCCCGGCGCTCTGCGCGACCCTGCTGCGGCAGGGCACACGTGGTCACCATGGCCGCGGCGGCGTGTTCGGTGCGTTCAACCGCGGCTTCGAGCGGATGACCGGGCGTTACCAGCAGGGCGTGGCTGCCGTACTGCGGCGCAGTGGCCGGGTGATGGGCCTGTTCGCTGCCTTGCTGGTGGCACTGCTGATCGGCCTGCATTGGTTGCCGGGCGCGTTCCTGCCGGAAGAGGACCAGGGCTATTTCATGACTTCCATCCAGCTGCCGGCCGAAGCAACCGCCGAGCGTACGCTGGCGGTGGTCGAAGCCTACGAACAGCATGTCGCCTCACGGCCGGCGATCGCCTCCAACCAGGCCATCCTTGGCTACAGCTTCTCCGGTTCCGGCCCGAGCGCGGCGCTGACCTACACCATGTTGAAGGACTGGGGTGAGCGCGGCGGCAGCACCGCATCGGACGAGGTGAAGGCGGCGCAGCAGGCCATGGCGACGGTGCCGGAAGGCGAGGTGATGAGCGTGATGCCGCCGGCCATCGACAGCCTTGGCCGTTCCTCCGGATTCTCGTTGGCGCTGCAGGCGCGTACCGGGCAGGGCCAGGCTCAGCTGCGCGCCGCCCTGCAGCAGCTGCTGAAGCTGGCAGAAGCCAGTCCGCTGCTGGCCGAAGTGCACGCCGATGGCCTGCCTGCGGGCAGCAATGTGCGCTTGGACATCGATCGCGCCAAAGCCGAAGCGATGGGCGTGGCGTTCACCGACATCAGTGCCACGTTGTCGGCGGCGATGGGCTCGCAGTATGTCAACGACTTTCCCAATCGCGGGCGCATGCAGCAGGTGATCATGCAGGCCGATGCGCCGCACCGGATGCAGCTGGAGGACGTGCTGAAGCTGTATGTCCGCAACAGCGAAGGCGGCATGGTGGCGCTATCCGAACTGGTCACCCCGCACTGGACCGAGGCGCCGCTGCAGCTGCAACGTTACCTGGGGTTCCCGGCATTGAATCTGTCCGGCGCACCTGCCGGCGGTGTGTCCACCGGCCAGGCGATGGTCGAGATGGAGCGCCTTGCCCAGCAGCTGCCAGCGGGTTTTGCCCTGCAGTGGACCAGCCAGTCGCTGCAGGAGCGTGAGTCCGGCGCACAGGCGCCGTGGTTGCTGATGCTGTCGATGCTGGTGGTGTTCCTGGTGCTGGCGGCTCTGTACGAGAGCTGGTCGATCCCGCTGGCGGTGATGCTGGTGGTGCCGTTGGGCCTGCTCGGCGCCGTCGCTGCAGTGCTGCTGCGCGAGATGCCCAATGATGTGTTCTTCAAGGTCKGCATGATCACGGTGATAGGTCTTTCGGCGAAGAACGCGATCCTGATCGTCGAATTCGCCCGACAGCTGCAGTTGCAGGGGCGCGGCCTGGTCGAAGCGACCATCGAAGCGGCGCGGCTGCGGCTGCGGCCGATCGTGATGACCTCGCTGGCGTTCGCGCTGGGTGTGGTACCGCTGATGCTGGCGCAGGGGGCTTCAAAGGAAACGCAACAGGCCATTGGTACCGGCGTGTTCGGCGGCATGGTCAGTGCGACCGTGTTGGCCGTGTTCTTCGTGCCGGTGTTCTATGTGGTGGTGCAGGGGGCGCAGCAGTGGCTTGCGCAGCGCCTGCGCCGACGCCGGTCGACGCCGGGAGGAAACGTGGATGGAAAGCAGGTGGATGGAGAGCAGGAGCCCTGAGGGCCTGTACGAGGCGCAGTTGCGCGTGTTGGAGCAGCAGCTGCGGGATGCGCTACTGGACGGTGACCATGGTGCGGCAACGGCATTGCTTTCACCGGTATTGTTCATGATGGACGGGCGGGGCGGCCGGATGCTCGACCTGCCCTGGTTGCAGGACTGGCGACAAGGGCATCTGCAGGTTCACGCGCTGCAGGTGCATGCGGTGGAAACGCTGCTGTGTGGTCGCCTGGCGCTGTTGTCCGGCGATGTTCAGCTGCATGTGCATTGGCGGGGACGCGAACATGTGCAGCGCATGCGCGTGCTGCGTGTCTGGACAAGCTGTTCCGGTGCCAGCGGCGCGCAGCTGCTGTCGATGACGGTGCTGGCAGGCTGAACACGGTCATGCAGCTTTCAGGCCCCGTTTGCGTGCAGATGGTAGGGTCCAAGGTCTCTGTAGTTTCGACAAGGAGTCGAGCCATGCGTGTAATTCCCAGTCTGTTGGCTGCCTCCCTCGGCCTTGCGCTGAGCGCCTGCCAGCCGGCCCAGACGCCCGCCTCCAGTGGCGCAGGTGGCGGGGTCGCAACGCCGGCACCGGCACCGGCATCTGTGGCTGCCGCTGTTGATGGCGGCGGCAACGAAACCCTCTATCGCTGCGGCGACCTCGATGTGCGCGCCACCTTCAACGGTGAGGACGCGGCGACGGTTGTGATTGGCGGGCGCAGTTTCGCGATGTCCTCCGAACGTGCGGCCTCCGGTGCGAAGTATGCCGACGGCAAGGGCAACAGCTTCTGGACCCGCGGCAATGACGACGCGCTGCTCAGCCTGAAGGGCGAGGCGGACCGCGAATGCAACGCGGTGGAGGCAACCGAGGGCGATGGCAGTGCCGGTAACGCGGCGTTCCGTGCCACCGGCAACGAGCCGGGCTGGCTGGCCATCGTCGACGGCGATACGCCGGGCCTGCAGGTGGATGTGGATTACGGCGAGCGCCGTTTCACCGTCGCCAAACCGACCGAGGGTGCGGATGGCTGGGTGGGCAAGGCGGCGGATGGCACCGACATCAAGCTGAGCTTCCAGCGCACCACCTGCCAGGACGGCATGAGTGGCGAGACATTCGAGGCCAAGGCGATGCTGGCCGTGGGCACGCGCCAGTACCACGGTTGTGGCAACTTCGGCGGCAAATGACGAAAAGGGGACGGAGGGGATGACGTCGTTTGTGCCATGAACGACGTCATCCCCTCCGCCCCCTTTTGGCGTCAGCCCTTGCAGGGCTTCAGATCCAGATCCGGAGACAGGTCGTAGCGCAGGTTCACACCGATCAACGCCTGCCGGATCGCGCAGTCATCGCGATGGCGGGCCACCAGGTCGGCAAAGATCTTCTCTCGATCGTCGCAGAACCTGGCGATGGCGGCCTCCAGCTCGCGACGACGGGCGTCGTCGTAGGGTTCTTCGCCGGCAAAATGCTGGCAGCTGTTCTCCCGTTCGATGAAGGCCTGCACATCGGCGGGCATGCCGCAGTAGATGCGGATGTCCTGCACGAAAGCGACGTCGTCGGGGACGCTGCAACCGGCGGCAGCCCGCGCCTGTTGCTCCTCGTCGGGGGTGTCCGCCAGCGTCGCGGCAGCATCTGCTTCATCTGCAGCAGGTGCAACCGCAGCGGCAGCGGTGTCCGCTGCGGGGGGCTGCGTCAC
>NZ_JBFRFE010000255.1:0-5571 GCF_052114665.1 Stenotrophomonas sp. 2YAF22
TCCTCGAACCCGGCGTGGGCGAGACCCCGCTGTGGGACACCCTGGTGCTCAGCGCGCTGTTCCCGGCCGACAGCAACGCCTTGCTGCTGCTGGCCGCGCTGGAAGCCTTCGACCCGGAGCTGGACTGGAGCAATGGCAGCTTCCGCGCCGTGGAAGACGAAGACTGGGAGCGTGCGTGGCTGGACCAGTTCCAGCCGATGGACTTCGGCAGCCGTACCTGGATCGTGCCGTGGAACCACGAGCTGCCGGAAGCCGCGCAGGCCGCCGACGCTGCCATCGTGCGCCTCGACCCGGGCCTGGCCTTCGGCTCGGGCACCCACCCGACCACCGCGCTGTGCCTGCGCTGGCTGGACCAGTTGGCCGTTGATGGCCAACTGCAGGGCCAGCGCGTGCTCGACTTCGGCTGTGGCTCGGGCATCCTCGCCCTGGCTGCATTGAAGCTCGGTGCTGCCCAGGCCATCGGCGTGGACAACGACCCGCAGGCGTTGATCGCCACCGCCGACAATGCCGAACGCAACGGCGAACAGGCACGCATGCAGGTGTACCTGCCGCAGGACGAACCGGTCGCTACCTACCCGATCGTGGTCGCCAACATCCTGGCCTCCGCATTGGATGCACTGGCCGAACTGCTGGCCGCCCGCGTCGCCAGCGGCGGTCGCATCGCCCTGTCGGGCATCCTGCATGGTCAGGAAGACGAACTGCTGCAGCGCTATGCAACGTGGTTCGACGACCTCCAGGCCACCCAGGATGGCGACTGGATGCGCATCACCGGCGTGCGTCGCGCCTGATCGTGGTTGAATGACCGCTGGATCCGAGCCCGCGCCCTGAGCATGTCCGAGCCGCACCCACCGCGCCGTCCCCTGGCCACGTTCCTGCGCACCGCGCAGGAGCGAGCGGCCGCGCCTGAAGCCAGCGAACCGCGCGAACCGAGGCTGACCGATGCAGCGCCGGTGATCGAGGGCATCGACCCGGCAACGGACATCGTGGCGGCAACCGAAACAGAACCGGTGGCCGCCGCTGATCCAATCATCGAGCCGGACTTCACCGCCAAACCCAGCATCGTTGCCACCGCCGCCGATGCGCCCAGCTTCCTCGGCGTACGCCCGCGGGCGCTGCCCACCCCACGCTGGCATTGGCTGCTGGTGGCCGGGTTGGCGCTGCTGCTGTTGCTGCAGAGCGTGCTTGCCGATCGTGCACGGCTGGCCGCCGATGCCGGTACCCGGCCGTGGATCGGTGCGCTGTGCAGCGTGCTGCGCTGCGAGCTGCCCGCTTGGCGCGAGCCCACTGCATTGACCATGACCAGCCGTGAAATCCGCCCGTTGCCGGCCCAGCCAGGCGTGCTGCAGATCCAGGCCAGCATCCGCAACGATGCGCGCTGGCCGCAGGCATGGCCGGACCTGCGCCTGTCGCTGTCCGATGCCGATGGTCGTGTGATCGGCACCGGCGTGTTCGCACCAGCGCAGTACCTCGGCGAAAACCCGGGTGCGGCCCCGCTGGAACCGGGTCAAAGCGCACGCATCGCCTTCCGCGTGCAGGAGCCTGCCGCATCCACGGTCGCATTCACCTTCGAGTTCCTTTGACCTGGGCCGGACCGTCCGGCCGTGGCAGGTCGGCCACGCTCGCGCTAGACTGACCGCCATCACCTCATCCGGTCCGGCGCCCCGCGTGCATGGACCAACCAGATCGGGAACCCCCTTGAACGCTGTCCTTTCTCGTCCTGACAACAGTCGTGGCGCTGCCCGGCCACCGCTGCGCGAACATGTGGCCCAGTCCGTGCGCCGTTACCTGCGCGACCTCGATGGCTGCGATGCGGACGATGTCTACGAGATCGTGCTGCGCGAGATGGAGATTCCACTGTTCGTGGAAGTGCTCAACCACTGCGAAGGCAACCAGAGCCGCGCGGCCGCGATGCTGGGCATCCACCGCGCCACCCTGCGCAAGAAGCTGAAGGAATACGGCATCAGCGCGTAAGCGCGTTCCCGGTAGATCCACGCCATGCGTGGATGGCCCGCCGACGGAATCAACTGCCGCCACCCGCCTTCCAGTAGTAACGCACCACGTGGAAGAACACCGGCGCGGCGAAGCACACTGAATCCAGCCGATCGAGCATGCCGCCATGGCCCTCGATCATGTTGCCCCAGTCCTTGATGCCGCGATCGCGCTTGATCGCCGACATCACCAGGCCGCCCCAGAACCCCATCAGGTTGATCAGCAGCGACAGGCCGAACGCCTGCAGCGGCGTGAACGGGGTGATCCACCAGAGCGCGGCGCCCAATGCGCTGGCACAGAGCACGCCGCCCACGAAGCCTTCCACCGTCTTCGACGGCGACAGCTTCGGCGCGATCAGGTGCTTGCCCAGCAGCTTGCCCCAGATGTACTGCAGCACGTCCGACGACTGCACCACGATCACAAGGAAGGCGAACAGCAGCACGTTGCGCGCCGGATCGTAGCCCGGCACGCGCAGGTTCAGCAGCAGCGGCACGTGCGAGATGCAGAACACGCAGATCATCAAGCCCCACTGCACCTTCGACGTGCGCTCCAGGTAGTGGGTGGTATCACCACCGATGGTGGCCAGGATCGGCAGGAACAGGAACGCGTACACCGGGATCAACAGCGTGTACATGCCATACCAGTCGATCCACACCAGGTAGTACTGCCACGGCAGCACGATGTAGAACGCGGCCAGCAACGCGTAGTAGTCGCCCGATCGTGTCGGCGCCAGGGTGATGAATTCGCGCAGTGCGAACAGCGAGATGATGGCGAACAGCACGATCACTCCGGCGCGCCCGAAGAACAGCGCCAGCCCCACCACGATGGCCATCACCCACCACGCGCGGATGCGCGAGACCAGGTTGGCGATTACCGCGCTGGGTTGTCCACGCTGGCGCCAGCGCAGGGTTTCGGACACCAGCGTGGCCAGCACCAGAACCGCACCCACGCCCGCGAACAGCAGGCCGGTCTGCTGGCCCACGCTGCGTGCGGCGAGATCACCGGAAACGTCGATCATGAAGCTCATGCACGGCCTCCGTTCGGGGCCAGGGCCAGCAGCGCCTGCCGGCTGCGCGCCAGGAACGCGGCCTTGTCCTCATCGGCCTGCAGCCGCAGCGGCGTACCAAAGGTTGCCGTGCACAGCAGCGGCAGCGGCAGGAAACGCCCCTTCGGCATCACCCGCTTGAGGTTGTCGATCCACACCGGCACGAACTCCAGCTCCGGGCGTTGCCGGGCCAGGTGGTAGATGCCGCTCTTGAACGGCAACAGCGGCTCATCGCCGATGTTGCGCGTGCCTTCCGGAAACAGGATCAACGAACAGCCCTCATCCACCGCATCACGCAGCACCTGCAGCGGATCCTGATGGCGGTTGCCCGCCTCACGCTCCACCAGCACGCCATTGAACACCGCGTCGATCAGATAGCGTCGCAGACCGTCGCGCTGCCAGTACTCGGCGGCGGCGACCGGCCGTACCTGGCGCCGCAGCGCCGGCGGCATCGACGACCAGATCAGCACGAAATCACCATGACTGGCATGGTTGCCGTAGTAGACGCGGTGCTCGCTGGACGGCGCGCAGCCAACCCACAGCGCGCGTGCGCCGGTCACTACATGGATGGCCGCGCTGCAGGCGCGGGCGATCAGTTCAGCAAACATCGGCACCTCCGGTCAGGTCTGCGGCCACAGCACGGCCAGCAGCAGGGCAGCGAACTGCAGCAGCGTGGCGGCGTACTGGCGCATCAGCAGACGCCGCATGCCGGTCCAGCGCGCATCCCAGCCACGCGTCGGCGCCTGTGCGTCCAGCCTGCGCAGGCCGGCCGTGTGCAGTGCCTGGTCCACCCGCTGTGCCGCGTCTTCACCCTGCAGCCCCTCCTGCTGCAGCAGGCGCAGCAGGCTGGCGTCCAACTGCACGCGCACCGCGTAGTACGCCTGCAGAACGCCTGCAACCAGGCTCAGCAGCAGCAGGCCGGCGGCGAACATCGCCAGCCCAGGCTCGATGCCCAGCAGCAACAGGGCTACCAGCAGCAGGCCCAGTGACAACGCGGCAGGCAATCGCCCCTGTCGCAGCAGCAGGTGCATCATCGGCAGATCGGGCACGGCGCTCATGCAATGGTCTCCTGCGCGGCAGCGGCCGCGATCACCTGTAGATGAACGTCGTGCAGCACGATCGACGGCCGCGCGCCACGCACGATCGACACGGCGTCGGCCGCATCGCGCGCACGGCCGGTGCGCAGCAGCCAGGTCGCCACGCTGGCCGCGCTGCGCGAATACCCCAGCGCACAGCAGACCAGGACGGGGCCATGGCCGCGCAGGCGTTCAATGGCATCTGCCGCTGCACGCAGCTGCGCGGCCGACGGCACCACCAGGTCCAGCATCGGCACGCTGGCGTACGCTGCTCCCGGCGCGCGGCAGGACAGCTCGGCACAGGTGTCGACCACGCCCACCAGCGGTGCCGGCAGTGCGGTGCCTGGCAGGCGCCCCAGCCAGACCGCGTCAGCCACGTGCAMCGGCTGCGGCGCACGGCGCGTCCACAGCCGCGAATTGATCCATGCGGCAGCCAGGTACGGTGCCAGCAGCCAGCGCGCCGCCATCGTCAACCGGCCATCGGCGCGCTTCTGGAACACCGCCGTGCCCAGCCCGGCGTAGGCCAGCGACACCAGCAGCAACGACACCATGGGCCACAGCAGCCACAATGCGGTGCCGCGCAGCATCACCACCGGCACCAGCAGCAGGCCGGCGCCCAACACATACAACGCGGCCAGCCGCCAACGTTTCGGGTCACCGGCGGCCTGCCAGGCACGCAACGGCGGCGTGCCCTGCTCCGGCCACAGCCACACGCACAACCAGCCGGCCAGCAGCCCGGTGGGAATGTCGATGAAGTGATGCTGGAACGTGGTCAGCACCGAAATGCCGATCAGCAGCGCCCACACATGCAGCACCAGCCGCCAGACCCCGTGCAGGTACTGCGCGAACTTCACCCACAGCACGATCAGCAGCACGATGTGCAGCGACGGCGCCTGGTTGAATGGTTTGTCGAAGCCCAGCAGCACGTCGAACAACCAGCCGAACACACCGCCGATTTCCGGCCGTTCGAAGCTGAAGCGCAACGGCCACAACAGGAAGCACGCCACCGCGATCACCTGCGCACTGAGCAGGCGCAGCGCGTGCCGGTCCAACTCCAGCCGGCGCCGGCACAGGAAGAACGAGATCGCATAGAACAGGTCGATCGACCAGTACGGCACGATCGTCCACGGCACGAATGGAATCCGGGTCTCCCAGGCGAACGCCATCACCGGCAGCTGGGCATGGCGGCCGGCCATCCAGTTGGCGAAGCCATAGCTGGCGAAGAAGAACGGACCGAGCAGGGCCAGCCACAGCAGGGCGCGCCGCCAGGGGCGCGCCTCGCTGGATGATGCGGTTGCCGCCAGCGTCGCCATCACGCGATCCGTCGTGCCAGCGATACGGTGAAGATGCCGAAATCATCGATGCGCTGGGCCACCTTCTGGAAGCCGGCCAGGCGCACCAGTTCGTCCATCTCGTGCTGGGTACGGCGGCGCATCACCCACGCCGCGCCACCACGATGGC
>NZ_JBFRFE010000256.1:0-5559 GCF_052114665.1 Stenotrophomonas sp. 2YAF22
AGGCTGCACCGGCACCGATGCCGGCGCTGGCGCCAGCACCCGCGCTGACCCTGGTCGCCGATGACGCCGAGATCCGCCACCTGCGCCAGGAAGTGGCCGGCATGCGCCAGGTGATCGAGCGCGAGATGAACCGCTTCACCGACGAGCGCCTGCGCGGCAGCCCGGTGCGCGCCACCGCGCTGGACCTGATGGACGAGTACGGCTTCGACGCCGGCATCGCCCGCGACGTGGCCATGCAGATCCCGCTGGAAACCGAGGCGCATCGCGGCCGCGGCCTGATGCTGGGGCTGATCTCGCGCAAGCTGCCGATCGCCCCGGTCGATCCGATGGAGGAAGGCGGTGTGATCGCCCTGGTCGGTCCGACCGGCGCCGGCAAGACCACCACCATCGCCAAGCTGGCCTCGCGCTTCGCCGAAGCCCATGCCGCCCGCGACGTCGCCCTGGTCACCACCGATACGATGCGCATCGGCGCCCGCGAACAGCTGTACGGCTACGGCCGCCAGCTCGGCATCGCCGTGCACGAGGCCAACAGCGGCACCGACCTGGACCAGCTGCTGGAACGCCTGAAGGACTACAAGCTGGTGCTGATCGACACCGCCGGCCTGGGCCCGCGCGACCGTGCGCTGGCCGCCCAGCTGCAGTGGCTGCGCGCCGCCCGCCAGGTCCGCACCCTGCTGGTACTGCCGGCCAACACCAGCTTCGGCGACATGGACGAGGTGGTCCGCCGCTTCGGCGCGGCCAACCTGCAGGGCCTGGTGCTGAGCAAGCTGGACGAGACCGGCCGCTTCGGCAACGCCCTGTCGGTGGCAGTGGACCACAAGCTGCCGATCACCTGGGTGACCGATGGCCAGGACGTCCCGGACGACCTGCACCGGGCCAGTGCAGCCAATCTTGTACTTCGCCTTGAAGATTTGCGCCGCGCGGCCGATATGCCCTGCAACCCGGAGTTGAACCATGCCGTCGCGTGAGTACGCCAAGCTGACCACCACCTTCCCGCTGACGGCGACCCGCAGCGAGCCGCTCGGCCCTGTGCGCACGATTGCCGTGACCGGCGGCAAGGGCGGCGTCGGCAAGACCAACGTATCGGCCAACCTGGCCGTGGCGCTTGCGGGAATGGGCAAACGCACCCTGTTGCTGGACGCCGACCTGGGCCTGGCCAACATCGACGTGATCCTGGGCCTGAGCCCCACCAACACCCTGGCCGACCTGGTCGCTGGCCGCTGCAGCCTGGATGACGTGATCATCGAAGGCCCGAACGGCGTGCTGGTGGTACCGGCTGCGTCCGGCCGCCGGCACATGGCCGAGCTGGCCCCGGCCGAGCATGTCGGCCTGGTCAACGTGTTCTCCGAACTGGAGCGCGAGCTGGACATCATGGTGGTGGACACCGCCGCCGGTATCACCGATGGCGTGCTGACCTTCTGCCAGGCCGCGCAGGACACCGTGGTGGTGGTCTGCGATGAACCGGCCTCGATCACCGACGCCTATGCGCTGATCAAGGTGCTGTCGCGCGAACGTGGCGTGGACCGCATCCAGGTGGTGGCCAACATGGTGCGCGACCCCAACGAAGGCCGCGTGCTGTACGAGAAGCTGACCCGCGTCTGCGAGAAATTCCTCGCCGATGTCTCGTTGAACTACCTCGGCTGCGTGCCGCAGGACGACTGGCTGCGCCTGTCGGTGCAGCGCCAGCAGCCGGTGGTCAAGGCCTATCCGTCCAGCCCGTCGGCACTGGCGATCACCGAGATCGCCCGCCGCACCGCCCGCTGGCAGGCACCGACCGAGCCGCGCGGCGGCGTCGAGTTCTTCCTCGAACGCATCATCAAGCAGCGCGGGGTGGCCGCATGAAAGGCGCCGCCCAGTACAGAGAGGTCCAGCGCACGGCGGCCAATGAGGTCATCGCCCAGCACTCGGACCTGGTGCGGCGCATCGCCCACCATCTGGCCGCACGCCTGCCGGCCAGCGTTGAGGWGGACGACCTGATCCAGGCCGGCATGATGGGCCTGATCGAAGCCTCGCGCAGCTACGACGCCGACCAGGGTGCCTCGTTCGAGACCTACGCTTCGATCCGCATCCGCGGTTCGATGATCGATGAGATCCGTCGTGGCGACTGGGTACCGCGTTCGGTGCACCGCCGTGCACGTGACGCTGCGGCCACCATCCGGCGCCTGGAGCAGAGCACCGGCCGCGCCGCCAGCGCCACCGAAGTGGCCGCCGCGATGGAGATGCCGCTGCCCGAGTACCTGCGCCTGATGGAGGACGCCTCGCGCGGCCAGGTACTGAGCCTGGAGTCGCGCATTGAAGACCAGGGCGAGCTGGACACCGTCGCCCAGGGCGGCCCGACCCCGCAGCAGGTGCTGGAGCGCGGTGAATTCGGCCGCGAGCTGGGCAATGCCATCGGCCACCTGCCCGAGCGCGAACAGCTGGTGCTGTCGCTCTACTACGAGCAGGAACTGAACCTGAAAGAGATCGGCGCAGTGCTCGGCGTGAGCGAGTCGCGGGTCTGCCAGATCCACGGCCAGGCGGTCCTGCGCCTGCGTGGCCGACTGAAGATTTTCGAGGCGGCCGACGCCGGCCTCGAGAGCTGATCAACAAAGGAACTCTGCTTTGAACAAGAACATGCGCATCCTGATCGTCGACGACTTCTCGACCATGCGTCGTATCGTCAAGAACCTGCTGGGCGATCTGGGCTTCACCAATACCGCCGAAGCCGAGGACGGGCATGCCGCGCTGTCGCTGCTGCAGAGCCAGCCGTTCGACTTCGTGGTCACCGACTGGAACATGCCGGTGATGACCGGCATCGAACTGCTCAAGGCCATCCGTGCCGATGCCAAGCTGAAGACCCTGCCGGTGCTGATGGTGACCGCCGAAGCCAAGCGCGAGCAGATCATCGAAGCGGCGCAGAACGGCGTGAACGGTTACATCATCAAGCCGTTCACCGCACAGACGCTGGAAGAGAAGCTCGGCAAGATCTTCGAACGCCTGGCGGCCAGCGCTTGATGGATACCACGGTCGACAAGAGCGCCCTCGCCCTGCGCCTGCAGGAAGCCCTGGATGCACTGGAATCCGGCGACGAGGCCGCGTGGCGCCAGCGCATCGACGGCCTGGTCGCGCTGCGCACCCAGCCGATGATGAGCGGCCTTTCGCGGCTGGCCCGCGAGCTGGGCCAGGCGCTGGGCGAACTGCCGACCGTGCCCGATGAAGCCGGCGAGCTGGACGATGCCTGCGCGCGCCTGGACCACGTGGTGGCGATGACCGAACAGGCTACCCACCGCACCCTGGACCTGGCCGAAGAGTGCCGCAGCCTGACCGAACAGCTGCGCGCCGACGGCCTGCAGCCGGGCCAGGACGTGCAGCTCGACCGCATCCGCCACAACCTCACCGAGATCGCCCTGACCCAGAGCTACCAGGACCTGACCGGGCAGATCATCCGTCGCGTGGTGGGCATCGTCCGCCGCGTGCACGAAGGCTTCGGCGCGCTCGGCCTGCCGCCGGAACAGCATCGCACCGATCCGGAACTGGCTGGGCCGGCACTGAAGGGACTGGACCGCCATGCGGTCTCGCAGAACGACGCCGACGACCTGTTGTCGGATCTGGGGCTGTAACCATGGGCGCAGTAGCCGACGACATCACTGCCGATTTCATCATCGAGGCCCAGGAGATCCTGGATCGCCTCGGCGAACAGCTGGTGTCGCTGGAACAGGCACCGCAGGACAATGAACAGCTCAATGCGGTATTCCGCGGCTACCACACGCTGAAGGGCGGCGCAGGTTTCCTCGGCATCACCGCAATGGTCGAGCTGTGCCACGCCGCCGAGGAAGCACTGGGCGCCGCACGCGCCGGCCAGGCCGTCCTGCAGGCGCATCACTTCGATGCCGCCCAGCAGTCACTGGACTACCTGCAATCGATGCTTGACGCGGTGTCTTCGGGCACCGAGCCGGGCTTTGCCCCGCCCGAACTGGTCGCCCAGTTCGACGTGCATGGCGGTGGCGCTGCCGCACCTGCGGCCGCGACGCCGGGTGCGGGCGGTGGCGACCTGATCACCGACGACGAGTTCGAGGCCCTGCTCGACCAGCTGCACGGCGGCAAGGCGCCGACAACGGTGGCGGCGGCGAAGAAGGCCGACGACATGATCAGCGAGGACGAGTTCGAGGCATTGCTCGACCAGCTGCATGGCGGCGCCGCCCCGGGCAGCAACACCACCGCAGCGGTTGCCGCCGTACCGGCACCGCGCCCGGCGCCCGCGCCGGCCGCGCCCGCTGCCAAGCCCGCACCCAACAAGCCTGTCGCCGAAGCCGAACACACCGTGCGTGTGGACACCAAGCGCCTGGATGCCATCGTCAACCTGATCGGCGAACTGGTGCTGTCACGAAACCGGTTGAAGACGCTTCGCACGCGCCTGCGCGATGAAGAACTGGACCGCGCCGTGTCCACGCTGGATATCGCCACCGCGCGCCTGCAGTCGGCGGTGATGCGCACCCGCATGCAACCGGTCGGCAAGGTGTTCTCGCGCTTCCCGAAGGTGGCGCGCGACGTTGCGCGTTCGCTGAAGAAGGAAGTGGACCTTGAACTGATCGGCGCCGAAACCGAGCTCGACCGCAACCTGGTCGAAGCGCTGGCCGACCCGCTGGTGCACCTGGTCCGCAACGCCATCGACCATGGCGTGGAAATGCCTGACCTGCGCGAAGCGCAGGGCAAGCCGCGGATGGGCCACGTGCGCCTGTCGGCACAGCAGGAAGGCGACTACGTCAGCATCGAAGTGCAGGACGATGGTGCCGGCATCGATCCGGAAAAGCTGCGCGCCAAGGCGCGCGAGAAGGGCCTGATCGATCCGGAAGCCGCCGCCCGCCTGAGCAGCGAGGAATGCCTGCACCTGGTGTTCCTGCCAGGGTTCTCGACCAAGCAGCAGGTCACCGACATTTCCGGCCGCGGCGTCGGCATGGACGTGGTGCAGTCGCGCATCCGTGAGCTGAGCGGGCAGATCCAGATCCAGTCGGAACTGGGCCGCGGCAGCCGCTTCATGATCCGCGTACCGCTGACCCTGGCGATCCTGCCGACCCTGCTGGTGCAGGCCGGCGAAGACGTCTACGCACTGCCGCTGGCCCGTGTGATGGAAGTGCTGCATGCGCCGCGCACCTCGCTGGGCTGGTTCGACGGTCGCGCCGTGCTTGACCGCCGCTCGCACACGCTGGCGCTGGTGGACCTGCGGCAATGGCTGGATGTGACGCCGGCCGCCTCGCCCCTGCTGACCATCGTCGTGCTGCAGGCCGGTGAGGCACGCTTCGGGTTGGTGGTGGACCAGGTGCGCGGGCGTGAGGAAGTGGTCATCAAGCCACTGCCCAAGGCCCTGCGCGGCCTGCGTGGTTATGCGGGTGCAACCTTGATCGGCGATGGTCGCATGGCACTGATCCTGGACGTGGACGGGCTGCGCAGCCCACACGACTGACCTCGTTGCTGAACCCGGCGCACCGTAGCGCCGGGCCAGGCCTGGCGACACAAGAAACTGTGAACTCCGTTACACCAGACTCTCCCGGTGTCTCAAGTCCCATTCATACAAGCCGATAC
>NZ_JBFRFE010000257.1:0-5522 GCF_052114665.1 Stenotrophomonas sp. 2YAF22
GGCCCCAGATGCGCATGATGCGGGCGACTTCGCGGCGCACGATGGTCATCAGTGCGATGCGGTTGCGCTGGCCGTCGGTCAGGACCGGGGTCGGGGTGCTGCTCATGCGGACGTCTCCTGGTTGCCGGTGAGGCGCACGAACAGTTCCTCCAGGCGGTTGCTCTTGGTACGCATCGAACGCACGCGGATGCCCGCCGCGTTCAGTGCCTCGAACACGCGGTTCAGATCCATCGCACGTGGCATGTCGATGTCCAGCGTATGGCCGTCGGTGGCGATCAGGGTTGCCCCCTCGATCACCGGCAACTGGGCGGGCAGGGTGCCGTCGATGTCCAGCAGGAAGCCTTCCACGTCAAGCTTGGCCAGCAGTTCGCGCATCGGGCCCTGGGTGACGATCTGGCCGTGGTCGATGATGGCCAGGTTGCGGCACAGGTGCTCGGCCTCTTCCAGGTAGTGGGTGGTGAGGATGATCGTGGTGCCGGCGGCGTTGATCTCCTTCAGCACCCGCCACATGTCGCGGCGGATCTCGATGTCCACGCCAGCGGTCGGTTCGTCCAGGATCAGCAGGCGCGGCCGGGTCATCATCGCGCGTGCGATCATCAGCCGGCGCTTCATGCCACCGGACAGGGTGCGGCTCATCACCTGCGCCTTCTCCCACAGGTGGGCGCGCTTGAGCTCAACTTCGGCCATCTGCTCGGCTTCGGCGCGCGGGACGCCGTAGAAGCCGGCGTAGTTCACCAGGATGTCGAAGGGCTTTTCAAACAGGTTGAAGTTGATCTCCTGCGGCACCAGCCCGATCAGGCGCATGGTAGCGCTGCGGTTGCGCACCAGGTCGCTGCCGAACACTTCCACTTGGCCCTCGCTGAGGTTGACCAGGGAACTGATGATGCCGATCAGGGTGGATTTGCCGGCACCGTTCGGGCCCAGCAGGGCGAAGAAGTCGCCCGGGGCCACTTCCAGCGAGACCCCTTTCAGGGCCTGGGTGCCGTTGTCATAGGTTTTACGCAGGTCGCGCACGCGCAGGGCGGGCGCCGTATCGTTCAGGGAAGCCAAGCTCGAAGCCTTCGCGCCCATGGGCTGGCGCTGGAGAGGGGCGGGGAAGGTCTATTATAGAAGACCCCGAGGGCTTGCCCCGGCTACACACTGTCCCGAAAAGTCGTGCCTGTCCAATTCCCCATCAAACTGGTCGACCGCCGCATGCTGGCGCCCTCCATCGGCCATTACCAGTTCGTGCGTGACGACGGCCAGCCGCTGGATTTCCAGCCCGGCCAGTTCATCCAGGTCCATTTCAGCTATGCCGATGGCACTGAAACCAAGCGCAGCTATTCGCTGGCGACCATCCACGACCACGCGCTGGGCCCGGGCGAGGCGGTGGATATCGCGGTCAGCTTCGTCCCCGGTGGCGCCGCCACGGCGCTGTTCGAGGCGCTGGACATCGGCGGCCAGGTCAGCGCGTCCGGCCCCTACGGCCGGTTCTGCCTGAACCCCGGCGACCACAACGGCCGCTACCTGCTGATCGCCACCGGTACCGGCGTCACCCCGTACCGCTCGATGTTGCCGTTGCTGGCGACGGCGATGGCCGAGCGGGGTGTGCAGGTGGTTCTCCTGCAGGGTGCGCGCAGCCCGGGTGAGCTGCTGTACAGCGATGATTTCTACAGCTTCGCCGAAAAGCAGCCGAACTTCCGTTATGTGCCGTGCCTGTCGCGGGAACTGCCGTCCGAGCCGCACCCGGACGTCCACCATGGCTACGTGCAGCAGGCACTGGCGGAGTTCACGCCGGACCCGGCCACCGACATCGCCTACCTGTGCGGCAACCCGGACATGGTCGACGCCTGCGCCGAAGCGCTGAAGGCGGCGGGCCTGGGCAATCCGCAGATCCGCCGCGAGAAGTACGTCAGCAGCAAGTAGTGCCGGCCGCTGGCCGGCAATCCCACGAACCCGGGTAGTGCCGGCCGCTGGCCGGCAATCCCACGAACCCGGGTAGTGCCGGCCGCTGGCCGGCAATCCCGCACACCGGAGGCGGCATCACACCGCCCCGGCGCCCCGCTTCAGTACGGCACCCAGGCATCGCGCCAGGCCGAACCCACGCCCGGCCGGTACGCCTCTGCATTGATGTTGCACCAGGCGCCTTCCGGGAACGGGCGGCAGGCGTACAGCTTGCCGTCGGTGCCCTTGACCACGGTCTCGCCCGGCTTGTAGCTGCCGATACCGGCCGGATACACGAAGTCGTAGTCGTCACCCGGCGGCGGATCGACCGGACCCGGCAAGCGGGTATCGAGCTGGAACAGGTTGCCCGGCCTCAGATAGACACGGTTCTCGGTGGCCGAGACGACGGGCGTGATCACGCCATCCTTCATCACGCCCACGCGTGCCTGTTGGGCGCTGCCATTGACCTTGCGGGCCAGCGCCAGCGGCCACTGGTTCGCAGCGGTCTGTCCGGCTGCCAGGGTGATCTCCGGGCGTTCCAGGTCGTTGCCCTGGGCATTGAACACGCGCAGGGTCACGGTGGTGCCAACGTCCAGCGCACCGCGGGCGGTCACCGGACCAGCATCCTGCCACTGCGGCGGCGGGGTCACGCCACCGCCCCCCTCGAAGCGCACGTCCGCGCAGGTGTAGAACGCCTCGCCCGAATCCGAGCGCTGCCAGGTGTTGTAGATGATGTGCTGGCCGCTGCGCTCGGGCAGCGGGCAGTCCAGCTTGTAGACGTCGCCGGAAAGCGGCACGTTGCCCAGCGTGCAGAACTCCTGCAGGTCCGCCCAGCGCAGCGGGCTGCCCGGTTGCCAACCGTCGCGGGTGACGTAGAACTTCCACTCGCGTGTGGCATGCGGCGCCGGTGCCTTGAACTCGAAGGTGTAACGCCCGCGCGAATCGGCGCGGATCGGCGAGGTCGGCCAGTCACTGCGGTTCAGATCGAGGCCGCGGTACTTGCTGTTGCCGCCGCTGCACAGCTCACCATCTGGAACAACCGCTTGATGGTTGCCGTTGGCGTTGGCCTGGTTGATGCCGGCCCAGTCATAGAACGGCTGTGCGCCACCGATGGCCTTGGCGGCGGCACAGGCCGGGTTGGTCGGGTTCTCGGGGTTGCCCTGGTAACAGGAATAGACGCGGCTGGATGGCTTGGACAGAGTGCCGTGTGCGAAAGCGCCGCCAGATACGGCTACACCCGCGACAACGGATAGCGCGAGGACGGCCCGCTGGGACAAATGCATGGAGAATCTCCTGTGGGTGATGGAACCCGCGGAGTTTCGACACGCGTTCCCCTGGTCGCTATAGGAATAGTTTGAAAGGGGAAGGTGCGCTTACTTTGCTGAGATGAAGCTCACATTGTTCGGGGAACGGCGTTCTTCCGCCGTTCCCCGAATGACATCTCAGTAGGGCACCCACGCATCGCGCCAGGCGGCACCCGCACCAGGCCGATATGCCTCAGCATTGACGTTGCACCATGCACCTTCCGGGAACGGGCGGCAGGCATACAGCTTGCCATCGCTGCCCTTCACCACGGTCTGGCCCGGCACGTAACTGCCGATGCCGGCGGGGTATACGTGGTCGAAATCACCACCCGGTGACGGCGTACCCGGGTCCGGCACCTTGGTGTCGAGCTGGAAGCGGTTGCCGTTCTTCAGGTACACGCGGTTGTCGGTGGCCGAAGCGGAGGGCGTGATCGCGCCGTTGCTGAGCACGCCGACGCGCGCATGCTGGGCACTGGCATTGACCTTGCGGGCCAGCGCCAACGGCCACTGCGCCGGCGTGGTCTGGCCTGCGGCCAGCGTTGCTTCCACACGTTCCACGTCGTTGCCGTTGGCATTGAACACCCGCAATGCCAACGTGGTGCCCACGGGCAGCTCGGTACGCGCGGTGACCGGCCCGGCATCCTGCCACTGCGGCACCGGCGTGGTACCGCCGCCGCCTTCAAAGCGCACGTCCATGCAGGTGTAGAACGCTTCGGTCGAATCCGAGCGCTGCCAGGTGTTGTAGATCACATGCTGGCCGCTGCGCTGCGGCAGCGTGCACTGCAGCTTGTAGGTGCCATCGGCCGACAGCGGCGTATTGCCCAGCGAACAGAATTCCTGCAGGTCGGCCCAGCGCAGTGGGCTGCCCGGCTGCCAACCGGCGCGGGTGACGAAGAACTTCCAGTCACGCGTGGCATGCGGGGCGGTGGCCTTGAACACGAAGGTGAACTTGCCGTTCGCATCGGGCTGGATCGGCGTGGTCTGCCAGTCGCTGCGCTCCAGGTCCAGGCCGCGGAAGGTCGGGTTGTTGCCGCTGCACAGCTTGCCGTCGGGCACCACGGCCTGGTGGTTGCCGTTGGCGTTGGCCTGGTTGATGCCGTTCCAGTCGTAGAACGCCTGCGAGCCGGCCACTGCCTTGGCTGCCGCACACGCCGGGTTGGTGGGGTTCTCCGGGTTGCTCTGGAAGCAGGCATAGACGCGGCTGACCGGGGTGATCATCGTGCCGTGTGCGGCCGCGTTGCCGGCAACGCCAACACCGGCGCCAACGAAGACGGTAGCCAACAGCAATAACGAAGACGGTAGCCAACAGCAATGGGGTGTATCGCAGAGACATGGGGCATCCTTGTGGTCGTCGAAGGGAGCGGTGACCGCAGCACCCGCGCTGAGCCGCGCGACGGACGATGAGCGGTACCGCCGCGAGTATCGAGCTGCCGTGCACAGTGGGAAACCACGTCAACGCCGATCCGTGACTACGTGTGTGAAGCCCTTCCCGCAGGCTTCACGCCACGCTGAACGGATACGCTGGCGGTCACGCCTGCAGCACGGCGGCGATCACGTTCGCGCGCACCGTCATGACTGTTGATTGCCTGCCCGATCCACCTGGCACGAAAAGCATCCATGCCCTGCGTTGTGCAGTTGTACGAAGGCCACCGTCGCATCGGCGAACAACCGGTCCAGGTGCGCGGCAACCTCGGTGCCCTGGCAGACCAGGCCGCTCAGCATGAAGTCCGCGCTGTCATAGGCGCGCACCGAGATCAGCCGACGGTGCACGTAGGCGGGTACCACGCCTGCCGGCAGCACGCAGCGGGTCGCACCGCGCTGCACGAAGATCGGACCCGAGGCGCGGTAAGGCGAATGCGTGGCCAGGTGTCTGTAAGGCAGCAGAAGCAGTTCCGCACCCGCGGGCGCGTCAGTCAGGCTGACCCTGCAGGGGAAGCCGCCGCTGTCGCCGGCGCGCCGCCGCACGATTCCCTGTGCGGCCAAGGCGTCGTCGCTGGTTTCGAAAAGCGCTTCGAACGGCTGGTGGTCGATGCCACTGAGTTGCCACGCATGCATGGAGTGTCTCCCGGTTCTGCGCACATTCTGCCGGCGCTACGGGCCGCCTGCTCGCCATTTTCCGCCACCTGATCGCGCTGGCCGATACCGCCCTGTACCGGGCAAAGGCCGAGGGTCGCAACCGTCTGGTGGCCGTGCCGACGCCGGCCCAGGACATCCGCCTGTCGCCGCCAGCGTCCGGCGCGTGTAAGTTGGGTCACATTCGATTGGTCACATCTGCCGCGGCACACCGTCGTGGTG
>NZ_JBFRFE010000258.1:0-5520 GCF_052114665.1 Stenotrophomonas sp. 2YAF22
GCGTTGTCGTGGGTCTGCACGCCGAAATCGGCAGCCAGTTTTTCGCGCAGTTCGGCCACTGGCTCGGCCACGTGGATGTGGGTGGCCGGCACGCCCTGCCGGATCAGGCCGGAAATCAGGCTGCGTGCCATGTTGCCGCCGCCGATGAAGGTGATGGAATCAGCTGCCATGGGAATCTCCTTGGAATCAGGCCGGGCGCGGACGCGCGCCGAACAGGGCGGTGCCGATGCGCACCAGGGTGGCACCTTCGGCAATGGCTTCAGCGTAGTCGCTGCTCATGCCCATCGACAGGGTGTCCACCTGCGGATGACGGGCCACCAGCGCCTCGAAAAGTGTGCGCATGCGCACGAACGCGTCGCGCCGGCGCTCGGCGTCGGGCCACGGCGCAGGAATCGCCATCAGGCCGCGCAGGCACAGGTTCGGCTCGGCGGCGATGGTTGCCGCCAGCGCGTCCACGTCGTCCGGCGCGCAGCCGTGCTTGCTCGACTCGTCATCGATGTTGACCTGGATGAGTACGTTCAGCGGGCCGCGTTCAGCGGGGCGGTAGCGGGCCAGGGCGGTGACCAGCTTGGGCCGGTCTACGCTCTGCACCCAGTCGAAGTGCGTGGCCACCGGTTCGGCCTTGTTCGACTGCAGGTGGCCGATCAGGTGCCATTCCAGGCCCAGCGGCTGCAGTTCCTGCATCTTGGCCAGCGCTTCCTGCACGTAGTTTTCGCCGAACGCGGTCTGGCCCTGCGCGGCAAGCGCAGCCACGGCCTCGGCCGGCTGGGTCTTGGACACCGCCAGCAGGCGCGGCGGTGGCCGCCCGGCGGCAGCGGCGGCGTTGTGCAGGTTGCTCAGGATCTGGGGCAGGGGAGTGGCCACGTAACGCGTTCCGTTCAATCAGGAGGCTATACTGCCGCCCGGGGAAAGATCCTTCCAGTCGAAGCCGTTATTGGGGAGTAGCCGCTCATGGATATCGCCGAGCTGTTGGCGTTTTCCGTAAAGAACAAAGCGTCCGACCTGCATCTGTCCGCAGGCCTGCCGCCGATGATCCGCGTGGACGGTGATGTTCGCCGGATCAACATTCCAGCCCTGGACCACAAGCAAGTCCACGCGCTGGTGTACGACATCATGTCCGACAAGCAGCGCCGCGATTACGAGGAGTTCCTCGAAGTCGACTTTTCCTTCGAGATCCCGTCGCTGGCGCGCTTCCGTGTCAATGCGTTCAACCAGAACCGTGGCGCCGGTGCGGTGTTCCGTACCATTCCGTCCGAAGTGCTGACCCTGGAAGACCTGGCCTGCCCGCCGCTGTTCCGCGAGGTGATCCAGCAACCGCAGGGCCTGATCCTGGTGACCGGCCCGACCGGTTCGGGCAAGTCGACAACGCTGGCGGCGATGATCGACTACATCAACAAGAACGAATACGGCCATATCCTCACCGTCGAGGATCCGATCGAATTCGTGCACACCTCGCAGAAGTGCCTGATCAACCAGCGCGAAGTGCACCGCGATACGCATGGCTTCAACGAAGCGCTGCGTTCGGCACTGCGTGAGGACCCGGACATCATCCTGGTCGGCGAACTGCGTGACCTGGAAACCATCCGCCTGGCGCTGACCGCCGCGGAAACCGGCCACCTGGTGTTCGGCACCCTGCACACCAGTTCGGCGGCCAAGACCATCGACCGCATCATCGACGTGTTCCCGGCCGGCGAAAAGCCGATGGTGCGCTCGATGCTGTCCGAATCACTGCGCGCGGTCATTTCGCAGGCGCTGCTGAAGAAGGTCGGTGGCGGGCGTACCGCTGCGTGGGAAATCATGGTGGGCACCCCGGCCATCCGCAACCTGATCCGCGAGGACAAGGTGGCGCAGATGTATTCGGCCATCCAGACCGGCCAGCAGTACGGCATGATGACCCTGGACCAGCACCTGCAGGACCTGGTCAAGCGCAGCCTGATCACCCGCAACCAGGCCCGCGAATACGCCAAGGACAAGCGTCTGTTCGAGTAAGGCGAGGCAATGGCGGGGCAGGGCGCGCGAATACGTCGCCGGCCCCGCGCTGTTTCCTCCACCGACCGATTCCTGGTACATGCCCCATTGGGAGCCCGCCGTGAACACCACCGCGACCACCATCGATTTCACCTCGTTCCTCAAGCTGATGGCGCACCAGCGCGCCTCGGACCTGTTCATCACCGCCGGCATGCCGCCGGCGATCAAGGTCAACGGCAAGATTTCGCCGATCACCCAGACGCCACTGACGCCGCAGCAGAGCCGCGACCTGGTGCTGAACGTGATGACGCCGGCGCAGCGCGAAGAATTCGAGAAGACCCACGAATGCAACTTCGCCATCGGCCTGTCCGGCGTCGGCCGCTTCCGCGTGAGCTGCTTCTACCAGCGCAACCAGGTCGGTATGGTGCTGCGTCGCATCGAGACGCGCATCCCGACCGTGGAAGAGTTGAGCCTGCCGCCGATCATCAAGACGCTGGCGATGACCAAGCGCGGCATCATCCTGTTCGTCGGCGCGACCGGTACCGGTAAATCAACCTCGCTGGCAGCGATGATCGGTTACCGCAACCAGAATTCGACCGGGCACATCATCACCATCGAAGATCCGATCGAATTCGTGCACAAGCACGAGGGCTGCATCATCACCCAGCGCGAAGTCGGCATCGATACCGACAGCTGGGAAGCCGCGCTGAAGAACACCCTGCGCCAGGCGCCGGATGTGATCATGATCGGCGAAGTGCGTACCCGCGAGGGCATGGACCACGCCATCGCCTTCGCTGAAACCGGTCACCTGGTGCTGTGCACGCTGCACGCCAACAACGCCAACCAGGCGATGGACCGCATCGTCAACTTCTTCCCGGAAGATCGCCGCAACCAGCTGTTGATGGATCTGTCGCTGAACCTCAAGGGCGTGGTCGCGCAGCAGTTGATTCCTTCGCCGGATGGCCGCTCGCGCAAGGTGGCGATGGAGATCCTGCTGGGCACGCCGCTGGTGCAGGACTACATCCGCGACGGTGAGATCCACAAGCTSAAGGARSTGATGAAGGAATCGGYCCAGCTGGGCATGAAGACCTTCGACCAGAGCCTGKTCGAGCTGTACCAGGCCGGTGAGATCAGCTACGAGGACGCACTGCGCTACGCCGATTCGCAGAACGAAGTGCGCCTGCGCATCAAGCTCAGCCAGGGCGGCGATGCCCGCACCCTGTCGCAGGGGCTGGATGGCGTGGAGATTTCAGAGGTACGGTAACGAAGGTGCCGCTGCCGGCGGCAGTGCGATGGATGGCAGGAGGGCATTCATGAAATCCAGTCATGACCGACTGCCATCCAGGTCGTTCAATCCGCTGCCCCTGCAGGCGTATCGTCATCGCTCCCCTACTGGAGCACGACGATGCAGACACGTGAACTCGGCCGCAGCGGCCTGAAAGTCTCCGCCCTGGGCCTGGGCTGCATGGGCCTGAGCCACGGCTACGGTCCTGCCGTCGAGCAGAGCCAGGGCATCGCCCTGCTRCACGCCGCGGTCGAACGCGGCGTGACCTTCTTCGACACCGCCGAAGTCTATGGTCCATATACCAACGAAGACCTGCTCGGCAGGGCGCTGGCACCGCACCGCGACAAGCTGGTGATCGCCACCAAGTTCGGCTTCAAGGACGCACAGGTCGACACCGGCCTGGACAGTCGTCCGGAGAACATCCGTGCGGTGGCCGAAGCCAGCCTCAAGCGCCTGCGCACCGACTACATCGACCTGTTCTACCAGCACCGCGTGGATCCGAACGTGCCGATCGAGGATGTGGCCGGCACCGTGCGTGACCTGATCGCCGAGGGCAAGGTGCGCCACTTCGGCTTGTCCGAAGCCAGCGCCGCCACGGTGCGTCGCGCGCATGCCGTGCAACCGGTGGCCGCAGTGCAGAGCGAGTACTCGCTGTGGTGGCGCGAACCGGAACGCGAACTGCTGCCGGCGCTGCAGGAACTCGGCATCGGCTTCGTGCCGTTCAGCCCGCTGGGTCGCGGCTTCCTGACTGGCGCGATCAACGCCGACACCACCTTCGCCGACAACGATTTCCGCAACACCGTGCCACGCTTTGAAGTGGAAGCGCGTCGCGCCAATCAAGCGCTGGTTGACCGCATCACCACGATCGCGGCGGCGCGGGGCGCCACTCCGGCACAGGTCGCGCTGGCCTGGTTGCTGGCGCAGGCACCGTGGATCGTGCCGATTCCGGGTACGACCAAGATCCATCGCCTGGAAGAGAACCTGGCTGCCGCCGACCTGCAGCTGTCGCCGGCCGAACTGGAACGCATCGCGCAGACGCTGCAGGAGATCGCCATCGTCGGCGAGCGCTACAACGCGCAGCGCGCAGCGCAGGCCAAGGGCTGATCGCAGTGGGTGCGGTCTTTCGATCTGTGGTGGGCTCGGACTCTCGTCCTGTGGTGGGTGCGGACCGTTGGTCCGCACGCCTCACCCCACCATCGGCCCGCGCAGCGCATCAAGCACCGTACGCATCGCCACGGTGACATGCCGGCGCGACGGGTAATACGCGTAGTAGCCATCGAAGTGCGGGCACCAGTCATCCAGTGTTGATTGCAGGCGGCCTTCCAGCAGGGCCGCCTGCACCTGGTCTTCGGGCAGCCAGGCCAATCCGCTGCCGGCCAGCGCCGCAGCCCGCGTCATGCCCATGGTGTTGAAGGTCCACTGACCAGAGACGCGGATGCTCAGCTCGTTGCCATCCTGACCGAAATCCCACGGCATCAGGCCGCCATGGGTGGGCAGGCGCAGGGTGATGCAGTTGTGCGCGGCCAGATCGTGCGGATGCACCGGCGCCACGTGCTGGCGGAAGTACGACGGTGCACCCACCACGCGCATGCGCAGCGGCGGACTGATCGGCAGCGCCACCATGTCGCGTGCCAGGCGCTCACCGAGACGGATGCCGATGTCGTAGCGTTCGGCGACGATGTCGGCCAAGCCGTAATCGGTGGTCAGTTCAACCTTCAGGTCCGGGTACTGCTGCAGCAGCGGTGCCAGCCTTGGCCACGCCAGGTACTCGGCGGCGTGGCCGGTGGCATTGATGCGGATGGTGCCTGCGGGCCGCTCGCGGTACTCGGCCAGCGCGGCCAGTTCGTCTTCGATCTCGGCCAGGCGCGGGGCCAGGGTTTCCAGCAGGCGGGCACCGGCCTCGGTGGTGGCGACGCTGCGGGTGGTGCGGGTCAGCAGGCGCACGCCCAGTCGTTCTTCCAGCCCGCGCATGGCGTGACTGAGGGCGGACTGGGAGACGCCAAGCTGGGCAGCGGCCTTGGTGAAGCTGCCTTCGCGGGCAACGTGGACGAAGGCTTGCAGGTCGTTGAGGTTTTCACGCGGCATGAGGGGATGATACGGCCGGGCTGCGCCCGGCGCCCGAGGTAGTGCCGGCCGCTGGCCGGCAACCTCAACAGCAACAGCCGAAGCAAGAGCAAAAGCTGGGTTCCTGTGGGATGGCGGGGTGGGTCCGGTTGCAGGGGACGCTGCAAGTACGTCCCTGTAAGCTCGGTCGCGCCATCCATGGC
>NZ_JBFRFE010000259.1:0-5506 GCF_052114665.1 Stenotrophomonas sp. 2YAF22
GTCCACGGTGCTGCGCTGGACGTTGTCCTCCGCATCGCAGTGCAGCAGCTCGCCGTGGCGCGGATCGACGCCCCATCCCGGCGCACCTGGCGCGATGCCGCGACGCAGCTGCGCCTCCTGCACGTCCAGGCCATGTTTGATCCAGCTGGCCCGCGTGCCATGCACGGCGAAACGCGGTGCAGGCGCAGCGACCAGTGAACCGGCATGCACGATCGCGCGATGGCGCGGGTAGTGAAGCACCGCATGGAAATAGTCGATACCAGCGCCGCCTTCGCGCTGCACGGCGAGGTCCGCATCGATCGCCTGCGGACAGCCGAACAGCACCAGCATCTGGTCCAGCAGGTGCGGCCCCAGGTCGTACCACAGGCCGCTGCCCGGCCCGTCCTGCTCGCGCCAGCGTTCGCGCACCTGCGGACGATAGCGGTCGAAATGTGCGTGGCATTCGGCGATGTCACCGAGCGTGCCGTCGGCAAGCAGCGCCTGCAGGGTCAGGAAGTCCGCATCGAACCGCCGGTTCTGGAACACGGTAGCGATGCGTCCAGCGTCGCGCGCTGCGGCCAGCACCTGTTCGGCTTCGCGCACGCTCACGGCGAACGGCTTGTCCACCAGCACATGCTTGCCGGCGGCCAGCGCGGCGATGGCCAATGGCGCGTGCTGTTCGTTCGGCGTGGCGATGACCACCGCATCTACCGCAGGGTCATCGAAGACCTCCTGTGCGGTAGCGCGTACGTGGACGTCGCTGAAGGTGCGCAGCAGCGTATCGCGCTGCGAACTGACCACGCTGTGCAGAGCCAGCCCCGGCGTGTGCTGGATCAGCGGGGCGTGGAAGACGCGGCCGGCAAGGCCGTAGCCGATCAGGGCCAGTTGCAGCTCAGGGCGCATGGGAGGACTCCGCGCAGATCGTGAAGTGCAGGACAGGAACCTCAGGGTAAACGAGATGACTACGCGCCCGGAAGCTGAACCATTCCCGCTGCGGGTGCGCCCATTCACGTGAGCGTGACCGCAGCGCCACGCCTGCACTACAAGCACTTGGCGACACTGGGCGCACCAACCAGTAGGAGAACCAAACGATGAGCACCACGACCCGTACGCTGTTGGCTTCCGCCCTCACCCTGGGCCTGGCGCTGTCCTCCTCGGCCGCATTCGCCCAGGACGCCGCAGCGAAGAGCCCGCCGAAAACCGATCATTCGGCGATGACCCATGCAGACCGCCATGATTCCAACGAGCCGGTCACCGACAGCTGGATCACCACCAAGGTCAAGGCCGATCTGCTCGCCAGCAGCAATGTGCCGGGTACCGAAGTAAAGGTGGAGACGGTCAATGGCGTGSTCAGCCTGAGTGGCACCGTTGCCACCAAGGCCGAGCATGACAAGGCCATCGCCACCGCCAAGGGCATCAAGGGCGTGACCCGCGTTGATGCCGCCGCACTGAAGGTCAGTGCCGCCAAGCGTTGATCGACGCCGCAGGTTATCGGCAGGGGCGCTCCTACGGGGGCGCCCCTGTTTTGTGCTGTGGCGCCTGCTCGATACGTGCTGGTGGGCGCCCCGCCGAATGACCCATTGCCCCAGAGATGTGACCGGCTGCGCTATATTGCCGGTTCCGCCGTGGCCGGTCCTGCCCGGATCGCACTCCCCGGCTGAGCTGACGAGGAACTATGGCGCTGGTTTTCAGTGATGACATCTGGGATCGCTGGCGACTGCCTGCTTTGGCACTGGCAGCGGTAGCCATCATCGTGGTCCCGTGGTTGACCCTGCGCAAACTGCAGCAGGACAACGAACTGGCCATGGGCTGGGTGACCCATACCCAGCAGGTGACCGTGGCCCTGCAGCAGCTGCAGACCGACGTGCGCGACATCGAATCTGCTGCGTTGACGCTGTCCAAGGGCGTGGACGCGCCGGGCCTGCGCGAGCGCATGGGCAAGGCCAACGACATCCCCGAGCGTCTGGCCGAACTGGGCCGGATGACCCGCGACAATCCCGACCAGCTGATCCGCATCGGCCGCATCCAGTCGATGCTGGAAGGCCGGCTGGGGGTTGCGCGTGAACTGGCGAAGTCCGAGCCGAACAGCGACCAGCGCGAGCTGGTGCAGGACCTGAGCACGCGCTACCCGATCCGCGGCCTGGTGGAAGAGCTGCAGGCCAGCGAGGAAGCGCTGCTGGCCCAGCGCACCGCGCAGGCGGAGCGACAGAAGCGGCAGACCAACTTCGTGTCGTGGAGCTCGCTGCTGGTGCAGCTGGCACTGCTCGGCCTGGTGCTGTGGCTGCTGCAACGGCAGATCGGCCGCCGCCTGCAGGCAGAGYGGCAGTCGCAGCGCGCGGCGGCACGCGCGGCGTCGGTGCTGCAGACCGTGCGCGAACCGATCGTGCTGCTGGATCGCGAGCTGCGCGTGCAGCTGCACAATCCCGCGTTCTCCGAGTTGTACGGGCTGCAGGATGAGCGCGCAGACGGCCTGCTGCTGGAAGACGTAGGCGAGGGCGCGTGGCGTGACCCGGTGGTGCGCCAGCGTCTGGCCGATGTGTTGCTGCGCGGCCGCGAACTGTGGGATTTCGAACATGAACAACGCACCGTCGACGGCATGTCCCGTTACATGCTGCTCAACGCACGGCGCATGCCGCTGCCTGACACCGACGATGAAGTGGTGCTGCTGACCGTCAGCGATGTGACCGTGCAGCGTGCGGTGCAGACACGCGTTGAAGAACTGAACCGGCAGCTGGAGGGCAAGGTTGCCCAGGTCTCGGAGGTCAACCGCGAACTGGAAGCGTTCAGCTACTCGGTGTCGCACGACCTGCGCGCGCCGCTGCGCCATGTCGCCGGTTTCTCGGACAAGCTGTCGCGCCATCTGGGCGAGGCTGCCGACGAGAAGAGCCAGCACTACCTGGGGGTGATCTCCGGTTCAGCGCGGCGCATGGCCACGTTGATCGACGACCTTCTGGTCTATTCGCGCCTGGGCCGCGTGGCGATGCGCCAGCAGACCGTGGACATGCAGTCGCTGGTGGCCGATACGCGCGCGATGCTCGACGCGAACGTGCAGAGCGAAGCCGAGAGCAGTGGCCACGCCCATCAGGTGGAGTGGAGCATCGCGCCGCTGCCGATCGTGGTGGGCGACGAAAACATGCTGCGCCAGGTCTGGCTGAACCTGCTGGGCAACGCGGTGAAGTATTCAGCCAACCGCGAGCCGGCCAAGGTCCGCGTTGACTACCAGCAGCAGCCCGATGGCGGTCATCAGTTCACGGTCAGCGACAATGGTGCAGGCTTTGACATGGCCTACGCCGGCAAGCTGTTCGGTGTATTCCAGCGCCTGCACAAGGCCAGCGACTATCCCGGTACCGGTATCGGCCTGGCCAGCGTTCGCAGGGTGCTGACCCGCCATGGCGGCCGAATCTGGGCCGAAGCCGCACCGGATGCTGGCGCCACCTTCCACTTCTATCTTCCCCCCGTGCTCGACACGGACAAACAGGGCCCCATCGCATGACGACGCTGCGCACCATCCTCCTGGCCGAAGACAGCCCGGCCGACGCCGAAATGGCGATCGATGCGCTGCAGGAAGCGCGCCTGGCCAATCCCATCGTGCACGTCGAAGACGGCGTGGAAGTGATGGATTACCTGCTGCGCCGTGGCGCCTTCGCCAGCCGCGAAGAGGGCCTGCCGGCGGTGCTGCTGCTGGACATCAAGATGCCGCGCATGGATGGCCTGGAAGTGCTGCGGCAGATCCGCGAACACGATGAGCTGAAGCGGTTGCCGGTGGTGATCCTGTCCTCCTCGCGCGAGGAAAGCGACCTGGCCCGCAGCTGGGACATGGGCGTGAACGCGTACGTGGTCAAGCCGGTGGACGTGGACCAGTTCTTCGGCGCAGTGCAGACCCTGGGCAAGTTCTGGGCACTGATCAACCAGGCTCCGGAGATCGAGTAGGCCCATGCCCCTGACCGGTCCCGCGCTCGGCGCATTGCGCATCCTGCTGGTGGAAGATTCCCCGGAGGATGCCGAGCTGATGTCCGAACAGATGCTCGATGCAGGCCTTGAGGCCACCTTCGAGCGTGTCGAGAGCGCGGACGACCTGCGCCATGCGCTGGCGCGCTTCCAGCCGGACATTGTCCTGTCCGACCTGAGCATGCCTGGCTTCTCCGGCGACGACGCGCTGCGCATCGTGCGCGATGCGTTGCCGGAGGTACCTTTCATCTTCGTCTCCGGCACCATGGGCGAGGAGAATGCGGTGGCGGCCCTGCAGAAGGGAGCCAACGACTACATCATCAAGCACCAGCCGGCGCGCCTGCCGTCGGCCGTGGCGCGCGCGGTGCGTGAGGCACGCAGCGCCATCGAGCGCTCGCGGGTGGAAACCGAGCTGATGCGCGCGCAACGGCTGGAAAGCCTGTCGTTGCTGGCCGCCGGGCTCAGCCACGATCTGCGGAACATCCTGCAGCCGCTGCTGATCATGCCGGACCTGCTGAAGGCGCGTACCGAAGATCCGCAGCTGCACCACCTGGCCGACGTGATCGCCGAGTGCGGTCGCCGTGGCCATGAGATGGCCGAATCGATGCTGTCGTTCGTGCGTGGCTCGCGCAAGGCCAGCGAACGCATCCACATCGATGACCTGTTCCAGGCCGTGGCGCTGCTGTTGCGCAGCAACGTGCCCGATGGCGTCCGCCTGGACCTGGTGGTCGAGGATGAGGGGCTGGTGGTCGATGCCAACTACACCGAGTTGCAGCAGGTGTTGTTGAACCTGGCGCTCAACGCGATCCAGGCGATGCCCCAGGGTGGCAACCTGAGCCTGACCGCCAGCCATGGTGGCCAGCGCGATGGCGAGGACTGGCTGCGCATCGCGGTGGTCGATGAAGGCACCGGCATGGATGCGGACACGTTGTCGCACCTGTTCAACCCGTTCTTCACCACCAAGGCCGATGGCACCGGGCTGGGCCTGATTTCCTGCAAGCGCATCGTTGAAGGTGCCGGTGGCAGCATCCACGTCGACAGCCAGCTGGGGCGGGGCACCTGCTTCGAGCTGCGCTTGCCGATGCATGCCAGCGCCGAGGGCGGCGAACCGATCGAACAGCTCGTGGCGCTGGGCAGCGGCCAGTCGATCCTGGTGGTCGATGGTGAAGCCACGCGCCTGTCGCTGTTGGGCAATGCGCTGTCCAGCCAGGGCTATCAGCTGCAGCTGGCCTCCGATGGCCCGGCTGCGCTGCGCTGGATGCAGCAGGAGGCGATGCCGGCGCTGGTGATTGCCGATGCCGGCTCCAAGCTGTTGTCGGCCAGCCAGCTGCTGGGCGAGATGGCCACGCTCGGTTATCGCGGCCCGGCGCTGGTGCTGGAAGATGCTGCCGGGGAAATGCCGGTTGATGTGTTCCCCGCTGGCATCGAGGTGCACCTGCTGCGCAAGCCGCTGCAGATGCAGCAGGTCTTCCGCGCGGTGGCCGACGCGCTGGGCTGAAATCAGGGGTAGTGCCGGCCGCTGGCCGGCAGATTTCAGCCCAGCGCGTCGGCCACCGCGCGGAAGACCTGCTGCATCTGC
>NZ_JBFRFE010000260.1:0-5490 GCF_052114665.1 Stenotrophomonas sp. 2YAF22
CCATGCTTGAGGGCATGTCCATCCAAGCCAGAGACGGGTTGTCACTGGCGCAGATGCGCGCCATCGGGGCGCTGGCGGCTCGCTTGCTACCGGACCGCACAGAGAGCGGCGGAGTTGCATGATGCCGGCGTTGCTGCCCGAAGTTTCCGCCCGGCTCGGATCGTTCGCATGTTGAAGCGCGATGAGCTCGTTTCCTGGCTCTATCTGGATCACTTCAAGGCATTGCCACCAGATGCGGTCTGGAGTGGCAAAGAGCTGGCTGTTTCCAGAGAGGCTTTCCTGGCCGCCCGTCCAGCGTCGGCAGCGGACATCTGGCTGTTCGCCTATGGATCACTCATCTGGAACCCGACCCTGCAGTTTGAAGAGCGGGCCAAGGGCAAACTCCGCGGCTGGCATCGAAGCTTCTGTATGCATCTGATCGCGGGGCGCGCCACGCTCGAGCAGCCCGGCCGCATGCTTTCTCTTGAACCAGGCGGGTACGTCGAGGGCATCGCCTATCGACTACCGCGGGACGCCAGTGACGATGAGCTGGCAGCCATCTGGCTTCGGGAGATGATCACCGGTGCGTACGTCCCACAGTGGCTGGATATAGAACTGGACGACGGGCGTATCCAGCCTGCAGTTGTTTTCACCGCCAGCACGCAGCCGCAGCACTGGTGTCCCGACTCAAGCCCCGAAGCTGTAGCGTCATCCATCGGAGCTGCGGCAGGCCCGCTAGGTACCAACGTCGACTACGTTCGACTTCTGGCCACGGCGTTGGTCAGCGAAGGATTCAACGACGACTACGTCAATCGAGTCCTGGCCTTGCTGCCCGGCAGGGAGCATGAGGCGCTGGATGAAAGCGCCTGCGCGTAGTAGCCGTCTCAGGTACCCGGCAGAACTGGTAAAGCCCACAGGCACCCCACCACAAAGCCCTCCGAGAACTGAACAGGCCGGACATAGTTAGTAGACGACCGGTCAGTATTTGCCTCACACTAGCGCCCATGCCCAAGAAGCCAGCCACCGATACGCGTCAGCACATCCTGGATGTCGCTCGCACCCTCATGACTGCCAAAGGCTATACGGCAGTGGGCCTGGCAGAGGTGGTCGCGGCCGCGGGCGTTCCCAAAGGGTCCTTCTACTACTACTTCAAGTCCAAGGAAGAATTTGGACAGGCACTTCTGGATGAGTATTTCTCGGAGTACCTCGGCCGTGTTGACGGGATCTTGGGCTCAGCGTCCCCTGCTCGCGAACGACTGATTGCCTACTTTGAGTACTGGAGCCAGACACAGGGTTCGGTTCTGCCCGAAGGAAAGTGCCTGGTAGTGAAGCTTGGACCGGAGGTCTGTGACCTTTCTGAAGACATGCGTGGCGTGCTTGAAAGGGGCACAAGCGCCATTGTCAGCAGGCTGGTTCGCTGTATCGAGCAGGGCCATGCCGACGGTTCCATTRCAGCTACCGTCCAGGCGCAAACCACAGCCGAAGGGCTCTATCAGCTTTGGCTGGGGGCTTCCTTGATGGCCAAGGTCACCCACACTGCATCTCCGTTCGAGGGAGCCCTGTCCTCTTCCCTCAAGCTGCTGAGCTAACCCCATTTTTTTCCCATTTTTATAGACGACCGGTCAACTATATGAACATCACCATCGATAATGGCAAGCGCACAGACCTCTTCGACGCGGTCAGCGTGGGCAGCATTGAACTGAAGAACCGCATCGTCATGGCCCCGGTTACCCGCAGCCGCTATGAAGAAGACGGCATCCCCAACGAACTCCATGCCACCTACTACGCCCAGCGAGCCAGTGCCGGCATGATCGTTGCGGAGGCGACCAACATCTCTGCCCAAGGGCGCGGCTATGCTGCAACCCCCGGCATCTGGAGTGAGCAGCAAGTTGCCGGCTGGAAAAAGGTTACCGATGCGGTGCATGCCGCGGGCGGCAAGATCGTGAGCCAGCTGTGGCACGTTGGCCGTTTCTCCAGTGTTGAACTGCAGCCTGATGGTGCCGCGCCGGTTGCGCCTTCGGCGATCAAGGCAGAGGGCAACACCTACACGACGGAAGGCTTCGTCCCGGTCTCCATGCCGCGCGCCCTGAAGACCGACGAGATCCCCGGCATCATCGAGCAGTACAAGAAGGCTGCGGAGAATGCCAAGCGCGCCGGCTTTGATGGCGTGGAAGTCCATTCGGCCAACAGCTATCTGCTTGACCAGTTCCTGCGCGACTCCACCAATCAGCGTACGGACCGCTACGGTGGATCCATCGAAAATCGCGCACGCTTGACGCTGGAAGTCACCGAGGAGATCGTCAAGATCTGGGGCAGTGACCGCGTGGGCATCCGCCTCTCTCCGGTAACCCCCGATGCCGGCAATACTCGGCCGGACAGCAATGTCATGGCTCTGCACGGCTACCTCATCGAAAAGCTCAATGCTTTCAACCTGGCATACCTGCACTTCGTGGAAGGCGCCACCGCGACCAGCCGCACTGTTCCTGAAGGCGTGGACATGGATGCCCTGAGCGGCCTGTTCAACGGCCACTTCATCGGCAACAACAACTACGACCTGGAGATGGCAATTGAGCGCCGTGCCAGCGGGAAGATCGACTCCGTCGCCTTCGGTCGCCTCTTCATCTCCAACCCCGATCTGGTCGAACGCCTGCGCCGTGGCGCTGAACTGACCATTGCACCGCGTGAGTCGTACTACGGCGGCGGCGCCAAGGGCTACACGGACTGGCCGAACGGCAACTACTGAGCCGCCATTGCGGCGTCTTGCAAAGACAACCTGGAGAGATTCTGATGAATGATCCGCGGACTAACAGACTTGGTAACTCACAAACCCTGGTAAGCCCCATCGGGCTTGGCATGGTGGGCATGGCTGGCTTCAACAACAAGGTCAACTATCGGCAGGTTGAAGAGGCCATCGACGCAGCCTACCAAGGCGGCATCCGTCACTTCGACGCAGCACCGTTCTATGGCTACGGCAAGGCCGAGTACTACCTCGGCCACGCGCTCCGTGAACTTGGTATTCGAGACAAGGTGACACTGAGCACTAAGGCAGGCAGGGTCCTGCGACCCGCCAACCGCTTCACCGAGTTGAAGGATCGATACTCCATCGGCTGGGTCGATCCGCTCCCGTTTTTCGCCGAGTACGACTACTCCTACGATGGCATCATGCGCTCGTTCGAGGGCAGTCAGTTCCGGTTGGGCGTAGATTTCATCGAGATCCTGCTTATGCACGACGTTGGCGAGGCCTGGCACGGCGACGAAGCGGATATCTACTGGCGCCAGCTTGCAGGCAGCGGCTACAAGGCCCTGGAGGAGCTCCGCTCCAACGGTCTCGTATCGGCCGTTGGCTTGGGCGTCAATGATACCGACTCGGTGCTTCGTGCCTCGTCGGAGTTCGGCTTTGACTGCGCGCTTATCGCTGGCCGCTACTCGCTGCTCAACCATGGCCCGCTTGACGGTGCCTTTGATGAGCTCAAACGACGCGGGGTCGGGATCATTGCCGCCGGCGTCTTCAACTCAGGGATCCTGGCCACCGGCACCAAGGCCGGGACAGCAATGTATGACTACCAGAAGGTGCCGCCGGAAATCCTCTCGCGGGTGCAGGCGATCGAAGCAGTCGCAGAACGTCACGGCGTGAGCCTGGTAGCGGCCGCGATCGAATTCGTCCGTAAGCATCCTGCAGTAACGGAGGTCTTGTTAGGGGCGCAGAACGCCGATGCGGTGCGCCAGAACATTGCCGCCGCCAGCGCAGTCGCTCCCGCCGAATTCTGGGCTGAGCTCAAGTCTGAAGGCATCATCCCCGCGAAAGCCCCCACCGCCTGACCCGTCGGATCTCTCGAGGGGTTGTGGGTTCAGAACTGAGTCGGCCCTTACTAATGGGCCGACTACTTGCTGATAAATGGACAGCGTTGCCAGCAGGAGCTGAAGCCCGAAGCCTCGCCACTCCGCAGGAGGATTCCGGCCTACCATCTCCGCATGCCTGAGAAGACTCTCTGGCGAGCTGACCAGCTAGGAACCCATGCGCTGTTCGGGTTGCGCCATTCGGACTTGTCGGCGTCCACTCGCATTGGACAGGTTCGGTTGCTCTTCTTCCCCCGATAACGCGCCCTTATCCTCTGCCCCGTCGATGTCCGCTCCCGGCCACAAGCAGCCAATGGCCCAGCCGCCGGCCAACAACCCATCCAGATCCGCCCTCGACTCAGTCGCCCTGCCCCAGCTCCCGCGCAAGGAAGGGCGCCGTCCTGCTGCCCTTGGCGCGGGCGACCTGCTGCGGCGTTCCCTCGGCCACGATGGTGCCACCCGCAGCGCCGGCGCCAGGCCCGAGGTCAATCACCCAATCCGCCTGCGCGACAGCACGCATGTCATGCTCGATCATCACCACCGTATTTCCGGCTTCGACCAGCCGCTGCAGCTGGGCCAGCAGCCGGTCCACGTCCGACGCATGCAGGCCGGTGGTGGGCTCGTCCAGCACGTAAAGCGTGCGCCCACGCTGGCTGCGCTGCAGCTCGGTCGCCAGCTTGATGCGTTGTGCCTCACCGCCTGACAGTTCCGTGGCCGGCTGGCCCAGCCTCAGGTAGCCCAAACCGATTTCCTTCAGCAGCTGCAGCGGGCGGGCAATGGCATCCTCCTCGATGAAGAACGCATGCGCCTGGTCCACCGTCATCTGCAGGACCTCGGCGATGTTGCGGTCGTTCCACAGCACCTTCAGCGTGGCCTCGTTGTAGCGGGCGCCGTGGCAGGTGGGGCACGGTGCATAGACGCTGGGCATGAACAGCAGTTCGACGCTGACGAATCCTTCGCCCTCGCAGGTCTCGCATCGGCCCTTGGCAACGTTGAACGAGAAGCGGCCCGCATCGAAACGCCGGCGGCGTGCGGCCGGCGTCGCGGCGAACAACTTGCGCACGTGGTCGAACAACCCGGTGTAGGTGGCCAGATTGGACCGTGGCGTTCGGCCGATGGGCTTCTGATCCACCTGCACCACCCGCTGGATGGCGTCCACATCGCCTGCCAACCGACCTCGCGTCACTTCGATCACTGTTGGCCCGTCCGTAGACGCGCCCTCGGCGCCATCGTCCGCGGGCTCATGCCCCAGGTGCAGCAGCATCAGCTCAGGCAGCGCCTGCGCCATCAGGCTGGACTTGCCCGACCCCGAAATGCCGGTCACTGCGGTCAGCAACCCCAGCGGCACCTGCGCATCCACGCCCTGCAGGTTGTGGCGGTGGATGCCCTTCAGCTCCAGCCAGCTGTTGGCGCTGCGCTGCCGGCTGGCGGCCGCGGGCATCTGGTCGAACAGATACAGGGCGGTCCGGGACTCCTTGACCAGCCGCAGACCGTCGGGCTCGCCACTGTAGAGAACGCGCCCGCCATGCTCGCCCGCCTCTGGGCCGACATCCACAAGCCACTGCGCGCGGCGCATCAACTCCAGATCATGTTCAACAACGAACACCGAGTTTCCGCCGTCGCGCAGCCGGTCGAGCGCATCGTACAGCGCCTGGCTGTCGGCAGGATGCAGGC
>NZ_JBFRFE010000261.1:0-5477 GCF_052114665.1 Stenotrophomonas sp. 2YAF22
GGCCGGAAATCCCCGGCTGCGGAAGGGTGCGGTTGCCGGCCGGCGGCCGGCACTACCCGGGGTGTCACCGCATCGGCACCAACGCGGGATCGCGGCGGTACAACGCCGGGAACTGCTTGCCCAGCGCGGTCAGCTTGGGTGCGTCGTAGTAGCGGATGTACGCGGCCTGCGGGTAGTTGCTCATGTAGTTCTGGTGGTAACTCTCAGCCGGGTAGAAGCGCTGGCCGCTGCTCACCTGGGTCACGATCGGCGCGCGGTAGCTCCCCGCCTGACCGAGCTGACCGATGTACGCACGGCTTGCTGCCTGCTGGCGCGCGTCTTCGACGTAGATCGCCGAGCGGTACTGGCTGCCGTGATCGGGCCCTTGGCGGTTGAGCTGGGTCGGGTCGTGCACCACCGAGAAGAACACCTGCATCAACTGTCCATAGCTGACCTGGCGCGGGTCGTAGTCCACCTTCACCGCTTCGGCGTGGCCGGTGCGGCCACCGCTGACGCGCTCATAGCGGGCGTCGGCGGCACTGCCTCCGATGTAACCGGACACCGCGTTGCTCACCCCTTTGACGTGCTGGAACACGCCCTGCACGCCCCAGAAACAACCGCCGGCGAAGACCACGCTGGCGTGGCTGGCGTCATCGCGGAAGGCCGCATCACCGCTGGGCGCAGGCAGTGCCTGCAGCTGTGCCGTGGGCTCGGCCGGGGCGGCGATCGCGCTGTGGTCCACCAGCAGCACACCCGCGACCAGCGCGGTGGCGACCAGGCCGGCGACGCCGGCGGCAATGCCCTGTTCGAAGGAGAGTTTCATCGTGTGCTCCCGGTTCAACCGAAGGTGAAGGCGTAGGCCTGCACGCCTGCGTCGAGGAATTCGATCTCGAAACGATGCGGACCAATCGTGCCGCGCTGGCGGATCAGCTGGTACAGGCGGTGCTCGTTGACGGTGCCGGTGCCATCGGCGGCCACGTCGGCGCCGGCATCGGCCGCGGGCAATGGCTTGCCATCGAGCAGCACGCGGAAGCGCACCGGCTTGCCGTCCTCGCCCGGTGCCAGCACCAGATGCAGGTCGCGGGCGTGGAACTGGAACGCGATGCGGCCGCCGGCCTGCTGCAGTTGTGCAGCCTCATCGTTGACCCGCCACTGTCCGGACAGGCCCCACTGGTTCAGCGCCAGGATGGACGGCAGCGTGTAGCCGAATGCTGCGTCGGCGCGCTGCCCGCCCGGCGAGGCGAACTGCTCGGCACGTGCGTGGCCCAGGTAGGTTTCCGGCGAGCGCAGGTTGCCCATGTCGGCCTGCGTGGCCACGCCCAGCAGGTCAGCCGCGGCCGGATCAGCAGGCGGCGGCAGCTCGGTCTGCCCGGCTTCCACCAGCAGGCGGCGGATCACCTGTTCGGAGTGCGCGTAGTTGCCCTCGCCGAACTGATGCCCGCGGATGTTGCCCTGCGCATCGACGAAGTAGTGCGCCGGCCAGTAGCGGTTGTTGAACGCGCGCCAGATCGCATACTGGTTGTCGAGTGCGACCGGGTACTCGACCTTCAGCTGCTGCACGGCCTTCATCACGTTGCGCGGGTCGCGCTCGAACGCGAATTCCGGGGTGTGCACGCCGATCACCACCAGGCCATGGTCGCGGTAGCGCTGCGCCCATTCGTGCACGAACGGCATCGCACGCAGGCAGTTGATGCAGGAATAGGTCCAGAAGTCGATCAGCACGACCTTGCCATGCAGCTGCTCGCGGCTCAGCGGCGGGCTGTTGAGCCACCCGGTGGCGCCGTCCAGCGTGGGCAGCGTTCCTTCCACCGGCAGCGGCGCGCCTGCCTGGCCGGCTGCCATCATCATCATCATCGGCGGTGCTGCCGGCTGCGCATCGGGCACGGCATCCAGCAGGCCCTGTTCGATGCGTGCGGTGCTGACCGCGGACAGGCGGGTCAGCAGGCCGGTGTCCCAGCCCAGGCCGATCGCCACCACTGCCAGCAACGCTGCCACGCCGAGCACCCGGCGCACCACATTGCCCAGGCCGAGCCGGGCCTGCAGCGCGCGGAACACACGACCGCCCACCCACACCGCCAGCGCCAGCGCGGTGACTGCGCCCAGCGCGTAAGCCAGCAACAGCGAACTGGTGCCGACACTGGCGCCGTTCAGGGCGGCGCCGGTCAGCACCAGGCCGAGAATCGGGCCGGCGCAGGGCGCCCACAGCAGGCCGGTGGCGATGCCGATCAGCAGGGAGGTCCAGGCGCCGCCACGGCCGGCTGCATCCGCGGCGTCGGCACGCGCGCTCAGGCGCGCACCGATGCGCTGGAACGGCGCCAGCAGATGGTCGGCCAGGGTCGGCCACAGCAGCGCGATGGCGAACACGGCCATCAGTACCAGTGCCACCCAGCGGCCGATCTGGTTGGCCTGCGCCACCCACTGGCTGCCGACCGCCGCCAGGCTGGCAACCACGGTGAAGGTCAGTGCCATGCCCACCAGCAGCGGCAGGGTGCTGCGCACGAAAGGACGATCAGCGCGTGCGAACACGAACGGCAGCACCGGCAGGATGCAGGGGCTGAGGAGGGTCAGCACGCCCCCGAGATAGGCAAGCAGCAACAGCAGCATCATCAGGCTCCAGAAGCAGGGGAAGAACCGACCGGCACGCGCCAGTCGCCGGCGGCGTCCTGTTGCGCAGTCCCGGGCATGAACGCCATCGCGGCGCCGTTCATGCAGTAGCGCAGTCCGGTCGGCCGCGGGCCGTCGTTGAACACGTGGCCGAGGTGGCCGCCACAACGGYGGCAATGTGCTTCCACCCGCAACATGCCGAAGGTGGTGTCACGGTCCTCGCCGATGGCGTTGTGCAGCGGCGCCCAGAAGCTGGGCCAGCCGGTGTGGCTTTCGAACTTGGTGGACGAAGAGAACAGCGGCAACGCACAGCCGGCACAGGCGAACGTGCCCTGCCGATGTTCCTTGTTCAGCGGGCTGCTCCAGGGGCGCTCGGTGGCCTGCTGGCGCAGCACGGCATACTGCGCCGGGCTCAGCAGCCGACGCCACTCGGCATCGCTGCGGACCACCTCGAACTGTCGCGAAGGCCGTGCCTCGGCAACGGCTGGCGCCGCGCGGCTGCACGCGCCCAAGCCCAGCAGGCCGGCGGCGGTGACAGCACCGCCCAGGCCCAGCAGATGGCGGCGGGTGAGGGTCATGGTGGACTCCGGGAAGGGGCGACGGGGCCATGCTGCGCCCCCTCCGGTCAACGAATCCTCACGCAGGATTCAATTTTTCGTGAGGTATCCACGCCGCTCCCGCGCCACAATGCCGGCAGCCTCCCCACTGGCCCGAAGCTGCCGATGTCCGCCAAACGTGTCCTGATCGTTGAAGACGATGCCCATATCGCCGACCTGCTGCGCATGCACCTGGGTGATGAGGGCTATGAAGTCGCACACGCCGCCAGCGGCGATGCCGGCCTGCGCCTGATCGAACAGGAAGGTCCGTGGGATGCACTGGTACTGGACGTGATGCTGCCGGGCGTGGACGGTCTGCAGGTCTGCCAGCGCGCACGGGCGATGGCGCGCTACGTTCCGATCATCATCATCAGTGCGCGTGGCAGTGAAACCCAGCGCATCGTCGGCCTGGAACTGGGCGCGGACGACTACCTGGCCAAGCCGTTCTCGATGCCGGAACTGGTGGCGCGCGTGCGTGCGCTACTGCGCCGCGCCGAAGCCATGGCACAGAACGCGCGCATCGATGCCGGGGCGATCGAACTCGGGGGGCTGCGGCTGGACCCGGTCGCGCGTACTGCCGCCGTCGATGGCAATGCACTGGAACTGACCCCGCGTGAGTTCGAACTGCTGCTGTTCTTCGCCCGCCACCCGGACCAGGTGTTTGCGCGGATGGAACTGCTCAACCAGGTCTGGGGCTACCAGCACGACGGTTACGAGCACACGGTCAACACCCACATCAACCGCCTGCGCAGCAAGATCGAGACCGACCCGGGCAACCCGCGGCGCCTGCTGACCGTATGGGGGCGCGGCTACAAGCTGGTCGACCCGGCCGGGGCGGCAGCATGATCAAGCCGAACCTGTGGCAGAAACTGGCGCTGGTGATGTCGGCGCTGATGCTGATGTGCTGCATGGCGCTGCTGGCCTGGCAGATGCGCACCAATACCCGGCATGAGCAGGAAGTGGTGCAGCGACTGTCGCTTGGGTTGGCCGAGCACATCGCCCAGCGCAGCGAGCTGATGGACACCAGCGGCATGCGCGATGCGGCGGTGCGCGCATTGTTCGGCCAGCTGATGGCGGTCAACCCCAGTGTCGAGGTGTACCTGCTGGATGAGCAGGGTCGCATCCTCGGCCACGATGCGCCCAGCGGCCACCTGGTGCGCACCCGGGTGGACGTGGCACCGCTGCGGCGCCTGCTGTCCGGTGCACCGCTGCCGATCCTCGGTGACGATCCCCGCAGTGCCGATGGCCGCAAGGTGTTCAGTGTCGCGCCACTGGTGGTGCAGGGGCGGCAGGCGGGTTACGTGTACGTGGTACTGGTGGGCGAACACCGGCAGATGCTGGCCGACGATCTGGCCGCCGGCAGTCAATGGCACACCACGCTCTGGTCGGTGCTGTTGATCGGCGGGCTGGGCCTGCTTGCCGGCCTGGTGGCCTTCTACTGGGTGACCCGGCCCCTGCGCCAGGTCACCCGGCGCATACAGGCCTTCGACATCGACGCTCCGACGCCACTGCCAGCGCCGGTACCGCTGCGCGCGGGCGAGCGCGATGAACTGAAGATCCTCGAACATGCCCATTCGCAGATGGCACAGCGGCTGGGCGAGCAGTGGCAGCAGCTGCGCCAGCAGGACCTGCAGCGCCGCGAACTGGTGGCCAACATCTCGCACGACCTGCGCACGCCGTTGTCCTCGCTGCACGGTTACCTGGAAACGCTGGCGCTGAAAGAAGCCACGCTGTCGCCGCAGGAGCGTCGTCGCTATCTCGGTATCGCGCTGGCGCAGAGCGCCAAGGTCGGCCGTCTGGCCCGGGCGTTGTTCGAACTGGCGCGGCTGGAACACGGTGAAGTGCGGTTGGAGTGGGAAGTGTTCGCGCTGCCGGAACTGCTGCAGGACGTACTGCAGAAGTTCGAGCTTGCCGCRCAGGCACGTGGGCAGCACCTGCACGCTGATTTCCCGCCGGGCCTGCCGCTGGTGCGCGCCGACCTGGGTCTTGTGGAGCGCGTGCTGACCAACCTGCTCGACAACGCGCTGCGACATGCGCCGGACGGTGGCCGCGTGCAGGTGCAGCTGTCCGCGCTACCCGACAGTGTGCAGGTGGCGGTGCAGGACGATGGTCCCGGAGTGCCGCCAGCGCTGCGTGGGCAACTGTTCCAGGCGCCGGCGGCACTGGGGGCACGGCGTGGCGAAAACGGCGGGCTCGGCCTGCTGATCGTGCAGCGCATCGTGCAGTTGCATGGCCGCCGTATCGAACTGCGCGACAGCGAACAGGGCGCGCTGTTCGTGTTCGCCTTGCCGCGTGCAA
>NZ_JBFRFE010000262.1:0-5455 GCF_052114665.1 Stenotrophomonas sp. 2YAF22
CCGTCAGCGAACTGTGCAGGGTCTGCTCGAGCGGCCACAGCGGATGGATCCAGGTTGCGGCGAATATGCCCAGCACTGCGGCCAGTGCGGCCTTCTTCGGTGCCGACAGTGAGTGGGTGGCGCGGTTGCGGGCGAGCGTGGGGGCAGCGGGCGTGGACATGTCGGGGCGATCAGCAGAAGAGACGGAACATGCGCTTGCCAGCTCAGACGCTGACGTGGTCGCCGCGGTCGAACAATGCAGCGATCTCCGGCTTGCGCAGGAAATACACCGCGTAGGCGGTCAGGGCCATGCCCAGTGGGCCGGCCATCACCGCTGCCCAGGCCGCGCCGCGACACCAGGCCAGGTGGCTGCGCTGGCCGAGCAGCCGCGCGGTGCGCAGTTGCAGGAGGCCCAGCCCGATGGCCAACAGCGACACCGCGCCGTACACCGTCGCCAGCACGGCGCCGTCATCCATTCCGCGTTCGAAGGCGACGATGCCGACAAAGCCGAGGAACACCAGCGCTGCCAGCCAATGGAAGCCGGCCAGCGCGTAGAACAGGATCTTCAGGTTGTGCAGGTGGCTTGCGGTCTGCAGGTCCGCCAAGGTCTGCCGTGGCAGCGGCGGTGGGTTCATTCCATCGTTCATGCCAGACCCGCCTGGCCAGCGAAGGCGGCCTTCACCTGCGGGCGCAGCAGCACGACCAGGGTGAACACGCCGAGGATGGTGCCGATGGGGGTGAACAGGCACGCCAGCCCCGCCACGATCATGCACAGCAGGTAGCGGCGCTGCTGCGACAGGCAGCGGCCGGCATAGGCCACGAAGCCTGCCAGGGTCAGCCCGCCGAGCACGATGCAGACGCCCATCACGGTGAACAGCCAGCCGACGAACTGCTGCTCTTCCGGCGATGACGGTTCACCGCCGGACTTCATCGGCAGCGAGCCGGACAGCATGGCGATGCCCAGCACGATGTGCAGGACGAAGACCAGCGAGAACACCGCCATCAGGCCAGCGACCACATAGTGGCCGATCGCCAGCTGGCGCAGCTGGGTGGCGTCCTGCGGGCCGAACACCGGCACGACCGGGTTCGGCGGCAGCACCGGCGGAGCCGGCGGCGTCGACAAGGGAGGAGGTGCGTCCATGCGGGTTCCTTTGTCCAGTGGATCAGGCGATGTGGACGCGTTCGCCGCCCTGGGCGGTGACCACCTGGCCGATCGTCCAGTGCTCCAGGCCTTCCGCCTTGACCGCAGCGGATACGGCCTCGAGCTGGTCCGCAGCGACGATCAGCACGAAGCCGATGCCGCAGTTGAAGGTGCGCCACATCTCGCTGTCGGCCACCGCGCCTTCCTTCTGCAGCCACTGGAACACCGGCGGCAGGGTCCACGACGAGGCCTGGATGTCCAGGCCGAGGCCTTCGGGCACCACGCGGATGATGTTCTCGGTCAGGCCGCCACCGGTGATGTGGGCCATGCCGTGGATGGCATCGCCGTGCGACTTCAGCAACGACAGGATCGGCTTGACGTACAGGCGGGTGGGGGCCATCAGCGCATCGACCAGCTTGACCCCGCCTTCCAGTTCCAGCTCGGCCGGGCGGCCGGCGCGGTCATAGATGCGACGGACCAGCGAATAGCCGTTGGAGTGCGGGCCGGACGAGGCGATGCCGATCAGCACGTCGCCGGCGGCGACATGGGCGCCGTCCTTCAGTTCGCTCTTTTCGACGGCCGCGACGGTGAAGCCGGCCAGGTCGTATTCGCCCGGCGCGTACATGTCGGGCATCTCGGCGGTTTCGCCACCGATCAGGGCGCAGCCGGCCTCGGTGCAGCCATTGGCGATGCCGCCCACGACCGCGGCGGCGGTGTCGATGTCCAGCTTGCCGGTGGCGAAGTAGTCCAGGAAGAACAACGGCTCGGCGCCCTGCACCAGCACGTCGTTCACGCACATGGCGACCAGGTCGATGCCGATCGTATCGTGGCGGTTCAGCTGGTGGGCCAGCTTCAGCTTGGTGCCGACGCCGTCGGTGCCCGACACCAGCACCGGTTCGCGGTACTTGTTGGACAGGTCGAACAGGGCACCGAAGCCACCCAGGCCGCCCATCACCTCCGGACGGAAGCTGCGCTTGACCAGGGGCTTGATCCGCTCGACCAGTTCGTTGCCGGCGTCGATGTCGACACCCGCGTCACGGTAGGTGAGGGGAGAAGGGGCGGAAGACGGGCTGTTGGTCACGGGCGTCGGCGCTGGCAGGGGTTGAATCGCCGATTTTAACAGGCCGCATTGGCGCAAAGGCCGTATTCGGGCAACAATTCCCCCCGGATACGTCGAGCCAATGGATGTCCTGATGCGCCGCAGCCTGTTTTTGACCCTGCTCCTTGCGCTGTGCCTGCCGGTGGCCACGATGGCCCAGAGCGGCATGCGAACCGAGGGGGATGTTGCCACTGCCAGTGGTGCGTACGAGGCCGAAGTGCCCGTCAACAGCCAAGCCGAGGCTGACCGCAACGGTGCACTTGCCCGCGCGTTGAGCGTGGTACTGGGTAAATTGTCCGGTGATCGCAGCGTCATGTCGCGCCCCGGCGTGGCGCAGGCGTTGCGCAATGCCAAGGATTATGTGGCCAGCTACGACTACAAGCAGGACCAGAGCGTGGGCGCCAGCGGTGCGCCGAGCTTCCGTACCCTGCTGGTCGCGCGCTTCCGCGAGGATGACGTGGACGGGCTGGTGTCGGCCCTGGGCCTGCCGCTGTGGCCGCAGCCGCGACCGAAGCCGGTGCTGTGGCTGGCCGTCGATGACGGCAGCGGTCCGCGTCTGGTCAGCGTGCAGCAGGCCAATGCCGCGCGGCCGTTGCTGAGCCGGGCCATCGAGCGTGGTTACAAGCTCGGCCTGCCCAGTGGTGGCGCCGCCGAGCAGGCCCTGGCGGGTGCCATCTGGCGCCAGGACAGCGCCGCTGTCGCCCGGGCCTCGTCGCGCTATTCGCCGCCGATGCAGCTGATCGGCAAGCTCTATCGCGCCAATGGCGGCTGGCAGGCGGACTGGGTGTTCGTCGACAACGGCCGTGAACTGAACAAGTGGTCCAGCAAGGACGCCAACGCGATGCGCGCGATGGCCGCCGGTGCCGATGGCGCTGCCGACGCGCTGGTCAAGCGTTATGCCAAGGCCGGTGCGGCCACCGGCCAGGCGGGCACCTACCGCGTGGTGGTGACCGGCATCAACAGCGCGGACGAATACCTGCGCCTGGCCGCTGGCCTGCGTGAAGTCGCGGTGGTGCGCAACGTCACTCCGCTGCGCGCGACCGCCGACCATCTGGAGCTGAATCTGGAACTGACCACCGGCCTGGCCGGCTTCAACCGCATGCTCGGCGACAACGGCGTGCTGGTGCCGTCGGCGACACTGCCGGCCCTGCCGACGCCGATCGACGATACGACCGGTGCACCGGCACCGGCGCCGGTCAGCAATGAGTACCGCCTGCGATGATCCTGTCCCCGGAAGCGGAAATCGCGCAGTTCCTGCGGCGGCTGAAGTTCATCCTGCTGGCCGGCCTGATCGGCTGGGTCGTGTGGCTGCTGGCACCGATCCTGACGCCGTTCGTGCTGGCGCTGGCCCTGGCTTGGCTGGGCGATCCGCTGGTGGACCGCATCGAGGACACCGGCCGCTCGCGCATGACCGGCGTGGTGCTGGTGTTCGTGGCAATGGTGCTGGTGATCGTCGCGCTGCTGCTGGTGCTGGTGCCGATGATCGAGCGCCAGATCAGCACCCTGATCGCCGCGGCTCCGCAGGCGCAGGCCTGGCTGATGGAGAAGGGCATTCCCTGGTTCGAGCAGAAGACCGGGCTGGAAGTGRTGCAGTGGATGGATCCCGACCGTGTGATCGAATGGGTGCGCAGCCATTGGCAGCAGGCCGGCGGGTTCGCCACGACCTTCATGGGCTACGTATCGCGCTCGGGCTTCACGGTGGTGACCTGGGTGGTCAACCTGTTGCTGCTGCCGATCCTGGCGTTCTACTTCCTGCGTGACTGGGACAAGCTGGTCGAACGCGTGGCATCGGTGATCCCGCGCAACCAGATCGGCACGATCACCACGCTGGCACGTGAATCCAACGAGGTGCTCGGCGCCTTCATCCGCGGGCAGTTCCTGGTGATGCTGGCGCTGGGCGTGATCTATGCCGGTGGCCTGTCGCTGGTCGGGCTCAAGCTGGGCCTGCTGATCGGCCTGATCGCCGGCCTGATCAGCTTCATTCCCTACCTGGGCGCGACCACCGGCATCCTGATGGCGATCGTGGCTGCGCTGGTGCAGGCGCAGGGGTTCGACCTGAAACTGCTGATCCTGGTGGGCGTGGTGTTTACCGTTGGCCAGCTGCTGGAGAGCTACGTGCTGACCCCGCGCATCGTCGGCGACAAGATCGGCCTGCACCCGGTGGCGGTGATCTTCGCGGTGATGGCCGGTGGCCAGCTGTTCGGCTTCCTGGGCATGCTGCTGGCGCTGCCGGTGGCGGCGGTCAGCAATGTGCTGTTGCGCTATGCGCACCAGCGTTACCGCCAGAGTGAGCTGTACGCCGGCGAGAAGCCCGCGATCGTGCTTGATGGTGTGATCGACCAGCCCCATATCATCGTGCCTGGCAATGACAAGGGTCCGGAACTGAAGTGATTGGTGTGCCGCAACTTCCGCTGGCCCTGCATTACCCGCGGGACCAGCGGCTGGAAAGCTTCATCGGCGCGCCGGACGGCGCGCTGGCGCAGCTGCATGCCATCGCGGTAGGGGCCAGCCACGACTGGGTGTACCTGGAAGGCGCGGCCGGCACCGGCAAGACCCACCAGGCGCTGGCGATGTGTTCCAGCGCCGAGCAGGCCGGGCGCCTGCCGACCTATGTACCGCTGGCCAGCGTGGTCGGCCGGGTGCGGGTGGCGCTGGAAGGGCTGGAGCAGCGCGAGCTGGTGGCGCTGGATGGCCTGGATGCGGTGGCAGGCAATCGTGAGGACGAAATCGCGCTGTTCGATTTCCACAACCGCGCGCGCGCTGCCGACGTGACGGTGCTGTACACGGCACAGAAGTCGCCGGGCGAACTGGGCCTGGTGCTGCCGGACCTGCGCTCGCGCCTGGGCCAATGCGTGCGCGTGCTGCTGCAGCCGCTGGACGAGGAAGGCCGCGCGGCGGTGTTGCGCGAGCGCGCGCTGCGCAGGGGGCTGGCGATCGACGAGGCCGCCATCGAGTGGCTGCTGTCGCACACCGGTCGCGAGCTGGGTGGGCTGATCACGTTGCTGGACTGGCTGGATCGCGAATCGCTGGCGGCGAAGCGGCGGATCACCGTGCCGTTCCTGCGCCAGGTACTGGAAGAAGGCCGTCCCCGCTACTGAGGGATGTTGTCCGGCAGGGCTGCGCCCTGCACCCGCCGAAGCAAYGTCAACGTCAAAAGCTGGCTTCCTGAGGGATGGCGGGGCGGCTCAGGTTGCGGGGGACGGCGCAAGTACGTCCATGTAGCCTCGGTCGCGCCA
>NZ_JBFRFE010000263.1:0-5444 GCF_052114665.1 Stenotrophomonas sp. 2YAF22
GTGATGGACGACCCGATGGGCGTAGGCGAGACGATGAACCTCACCCGCAGCTACACCGGCACCGCGTTCTCGATGTACAGCCACACCGGCACCCATATCGATGCGCTGAACCACTTCGGCATCCATGGAAAGATCTGGAATGGCTTCGAGGCCGACAAGCACCTCGGCGACCGCGGCTGGAACGTCACCGGCATCGAGAAATTCCCGCCACTGATCGCGCGTGGCGTACTGATCGACGTGGCCGGCGCCAAGGGCATGGACATGCTGCCGGACAGCTACCGCGTCACCCGCCAGGACCTGAAGGATGCGCTGGCACGCCAGCAGGTGAAACTGCAGCAGGGCGACATCGTACTGATCCGCACCGGTCGCATGCGCCTGTTCGAACAGCCCAAGGCCTACATGGCCAACCCGCCGGGCATGGGCCTGGATGCGGCGCGTTTCCTGGTGGAGGACAGCGGCGCGATGATCGTCGGCGCCGACAACCTCAGCTTCGAGACCTTCCCTTCCGAAGTGTCCGACGACTACGTGCCGCTGCACACCTACCTGCTGGCGCAGCAGGGCGCGCCGATCATCGAGCTGGTGGCGCTGGATGAACTGGCGCGCGACAAGGTCTACGAGTTTGCCTTCATCGGTGGCCCGCTGAAGATCCGCGGCGGCGACGCCGCGCCGCTGCGCCCGGTGGCCTTGCCGGTCCGCCCGTGACCCGATAGCGCCGGGCCAGGTGAAGGCCACTCCATTCCCGGCAAACCACGGTGGGTGCCGATCTTGGTCGGCACCGCCTTTTCCTCATCCACGCATGGCGTGGATCTACTGTGGCAAGGCCGGCTTTTCCGCATCCAGGCCGCTGACTCCCCAGTAGATCCACGCCATGCGTGGATGCTCTACCCCCTTCAGCAAGCTGAAACCCCACCCTTCGATTTCATTAGTAATATTACTCACAAGCCGAGTAGCATGTCCGGTCTCAGCCCCTGATATCGGCCTGTCGATACTCGCTCCATGCCTGCCGTTTCCGCCCACTTCTGCCGCTTCCCGCCAGCCCGGCGCCTCCCCCGGAGGACCGGCTGATGGGCGCCGTCGTCGCCCTCGACCGCCTGCTGGACGGCCGCCAGGTCTGGCGCGGGCCGGCACGCCAGGGGCAGGCCAGCGACCATCTGGCCAGTGGCCACCCGGCGCTGGACGCGCGCCTGCCCGGCGGTGGCTGGCCAGCCAGCGGGCTGTGCGAAGTACTGCAGGCCGCACCTGGAGTCGGTGAACTGGCCCTGATCTGGCCGGCGCTGGCAAAGCTGAGCCAGCACCCACGGCCGATCGTGCTGGTCGCCCCACCCTATCGCCCGCACGCCCCGGCATGGGCCGCCGCCGGGCTCGACCTGGCCCAGCTGCAGATCATCCACGCCGCACCGAAGCAGGCGCTGTGGGCGGCCGAGCAGTGCCTGCGCTCTGCCGCCTGCGCCGCCGTGCTGTGCTGGCCGCAGCAGGCCGACGATCGTGCCCTGCGCCGCCTGCAGGTTGCCGCCGACAGCGGCCAGTGCCTGGGTTTCGTGTTCCGCGAGGCCCGCGCCGCCCGCAACCCCTCCCCGGCCAGCCTGCGCCTGCAGCTCGACCATGGCCAGGTGCGGGTGCTGAAGTGCCGCGGCGGGCTGCCACCAGCGCAGCCGTTGCCGCTGGCCATCGCCCACTGAGGCCGCGCCATGCACTGGGCCTGCCTGTTGTTGCCGCAGCTGGCGCTGGACAGCGTGCTGCGCCTGCAGCCCGATCCACAGCGGCCACTGGTACTGCTGCAGGGGCCGGCGCAGCGTCGTGTGCTGCGTGCGGTCAGCCCTGCCGCGCGGGCAGCGGGGCTGCGCCCGGGCATGCTGCTGTCGGCCGCGCAGGTGCTGGTGCAGGACCTGCAGCTGCATGACTACGATCCCAGCGCCGAACAGCACACCCGGCAGTTGCTGGCCAGCTGGCTGTATGCCACCAGCTCGCTGGTCAGCCTCGATTTTCCGCATGCGCTGGTGCTGGAAATCGGTGCCAGCCGTGCCCTGTTCGGCGATTGGCTGACGATCGAACAACGCCTGCGCAACGGCCTGCACGACCTGGGCTTCCGCCATCGCCTGGTCGCTGCCCCCAACCCGCATGCCGCGCGCGTGCTTGCCAATGTGCACGATGGCCTTGGCATCGATGCGCAGCAGCTGCCCGCCGCACTGGCACAGCTGCCACTGGCGCGTAGTGGCCTGCCCGTTGATGCAGTGACCGTGCTGGCACGCTCCGGCCTGCGCACGCTGGGGGCGGCCTTCGACCTGCCGCGCGAAAGCCTGGCCCGCCGCTTCGCCCCCGAGGTACTGCAGCAGCTGGATGCCGTGCGCGGTTTGGGCAACGCGCCGCTGCGCTATTACCAGCCGCCGGACCGGTTCGATGCGCGCATCGAATTCGAATACGAGATCGAATCCAGCCAGGCCCTGCTGTTCCCGCTGCGGCGCCTGCTGCTGGATCTGGCCGCATTCCTGTGTTCGCGCGATGGTGGCGTGCAGCGTTTCGATCTGCACTTCGAGCATGACCTGCTGCCGGCCAGCGTGCTGACCATCGGCCTGCTGGCCCCCGAACGCGATGCGGCGCTGCTGTTCGAGATCGCACGCAACCGCATGGAAGCCTTCGCCCTGCCCGCCGGCAGCCGTGCGTTGCGCCTGCAGGCCGAGCAGCTGCCGCCGTTCGTGCCGGCCGCACGTGACCTGTTCGATACCCGCCCGGCGCAGGCGATGCCATGGACCCAGCTTCGCGAGCGCCTGCGTGCCCGCCTCGGCGATGACGCCGTGCAGCCACTGGCCGTGCAGGCCGACCACCGCCCCGAACGCGCCAGTGGCACCCAGCCACCGGCCAAGCCACCCGCTTGGTGGCCGCTGCGCCCCGGCTGGCTGCTGGAGACGCCACAGCCGCTGCGCGATCCGCGCCTGCGTATCGTCGCCGGGCCGGAACGGATCGAATCGGGCTGGTGGGACCAGGCCGATGCACGCCGCGACTATTACGTGGTGGAAACCGCGCAGGGCCAGCGGGGCTGGGCCTTCCGCACGCGCAATGATCCGCATGCGCCGTGGATGCTGCACGGCTGGTTCGGTTGAGCCCCATGCACACCGATCTGCCCGGATACGCCGAACTGCACTGCCTGTCGGCCTTCAGCTTCCAGCGTGGCGCGTCCACCGCCGAGGAACTGTTCGCACGCGCTGCCGGCCAGGGTTACCGCGCGTTGGCCATCACCGACGAATGCTCGTTGGCCGGCATCGTGCGCGCATGGCAGGCGGCGAAGACACACGGCGTGGCGCTGATCGTCGGTGCCGAATTCCAGGTTGAAGACGGGCCCAAGCTGGCCCTGCTGTGCACCAACCAGGCCGCTTACGCCGGGCTGTGCCAGCTGATCACCACCTGTCGCCGGCGGGCAGCCAAGGGCGGATACCGCTGCCTGCGCGAGGATCTGCAGGGACTGTCCGAGGGCCTGCTGTGCCTGTGGCTGGACCGGCAACCGGCGGCCACCGAACTGGAACTGCTGCGCCGTTGTTTTCCGCTGCGCCTGTGGCTGGCCGTGGAGCTGCACCACGAACACGACGACACGCGCCGGCTGCAGCAGCTGCAGGCCTTCGGCGAGCGCCACCAGTTGCCGTTGGTCGCCAGTGGCGACGTGCACATGCACGTGCGTCGGCGTCGTGCCTTGCAGGACACGCTGACCGCGATCCGCCACCGCTGCAGCGTGGCCGAGGCTGGCTGGCGCCTGTTTGCCAACGGCGAGCGTCATCTGCGCCCGCGCACTGCACTGGCCCAGCTGTATCCGCCCGACCTGCTGGCAGAAACCCTGCGCATCGCCGAACGCTGCCACTTCTCCCTGGACCAGCTGAAATACACCTACCCGCGCGAACTGGTGCCCGAAGGCCACGACCCGGACAGTTGGCTGCGCGTGCTGGTCGAGCGCGGCATTCCCTGGCGTTGGAAAAAGGGCATCGAGCCAGCCCAGCGCAAGCAGATCGAGCACGAACTGGCACTGATCAAGCAGAAGCATTACGCCTCCTATTTCCTCACCGTGCAGGACATCGTGCGCTTCGCCCGCGAGCAGAAAATTCTTTGCCAGGGCCGTGGCTCGGCCGCCAATTCAGCGGTGTGCTTCGTGCTGGGTGTGACCGAGATCGACCCGGCGCGCAGCAACCTGCTGTTCGAGCGCTTCATTTCCGCAGAGCGTGATGAACCACCGGACATCGACATCGACTTCGAGCATGAGCGTCGCGAGGAAGTGCTGCAGTACGTGTTCAACCGCTATGGCCGCGAGCGTGCCGCGTTGACTGCGGTGGCTATCAGCTACCGGGGCCGCAGCGCGATCCGCGATGTCGCCCGTGCGCTGGGCCTGCCGATGGACCAGGTCAACGAACTGGGCGCGGCAATGGATCATTGGGGCGGCAACATTCCGCTGCCGGAAACCCTGCGCGAGCGCGGCTTCGATCCGGAAACACCGTTGATGCGCCGGTTGCTGGCATTGACCGCCGAGCTGATCGATTTTCCGCGCCATCTGTCGCAGCATCCGGGCGGTTTCGTGATTTCCGAGCATCCGCTGTCGACGCTGGTGCCGGTGGAGAACGCGGCGATGGCCGACCGCACCGTCATCCAGTGGGACAAGGACGACCTGGACGCCACCGGCCTGATGAAGGTCGACTGCCTGGCGCTGGGCATGCTCACCGCCATCCGCAAATGCCTGGCGATGTTGCAGCAGCACGGTCTGCACAGTGGACGCATGGATGCAATCGAGGACGATGACAAACCGACCTACGACATGATCTGCGCCGCCGACACCATCGGCGTGTTCCAGATCGAATCGCGCGCTCAGATGGCGATGCTGCCCCGCATGCAGCCACGCGAGTTCTACGATCTGGTGATCGAAGTAGCCATCGTGCGCCCCGGTCCGATCCAGGGCGACATGGTCCATCCCTACCTGGAACGTCGGCGGATCCTGCGCGAACAAGGCCCGGATGCGTTGAATGACCCGGACAACCCGTTGTATCCAGCGCGACTGGAACGCGTGTTCGCGCGCACTCTGGGCGTGCCCTTGTTCCAGGAACAGGTGATGCAGCTGGCGGTGGATGCGGCCAACTACACCGCCGGTGAAGCCGATGCCCTGCGCCGCTCGATGGCCGCCTGGAAACGTCGTGGCGGCCTGGAGCCCCATCGCGAAAAGCTGCTGACAGGCATGCTGAAAAACGGCTTCAGCCTAGAATACGGCGAGCACCTGTTCGAACAGATCAAGGGCTTCGGCGATTACGGTTTCCCGGAAAGCCACGCCGCCAGCTTCGCCCTGCTCACCTATGCCAGCTGCTGGCTGAAGTGCCATCACCCAGCCGCGTTCGCCGCCAGCCTGATCAACAGCCAACCGCTGGGCTTCTACAGCCCCGACCAGCTGCTGCAGGACGCGCGTCGGCATGGCATCAGCG
>NZ_JBFRFE010000264.1:0-5441 GCF_052114665.1 Stenotrophomonas sp. 2YAF22
GGCTGCGCTGATTCCTTTGGCAGGCATCGGCGTGATCGCGGCCGGCAATGCATGGTGGCCCGTGCCGCGTGTGCTGGGGGGCATCGTGGTTATCTGGGGGATGGGAGTCTATTGGCTGTTCTACCTGTTCCGGCAGCGCTGGCAGCAGTGGGCAATTGCGATTCCGGTGGGCCTCTCGATACTGGGCGCCACCGCGATTGGCCACCGCATCCACAGTGACCAGATGTTGCTCAACGGCTACGACAAGGTGCTCGCAGCAGAGATCTACCACTCGCTCAACCAGCATCCGGAATTCAACGACCGCAGCCGTATCGCGATCGTTAACCGCAACATGCGTTGGGCGCACCCTGCGACTCTGCCGACCGCCTACATGGATCTCAACATGACCGCCTTCGCGTTGACCGGCGCGCAGCAGGGCGTTCTGCGGATGACCACGGGCCACGAACTGAACACGGTCGAGCCGACGCCGGAGCACATCGCGGTTTGCGACACCATTCCCACGTGGCCGGCGACGGGATTCACGGCGGTCCTGCCATCGGGTGATGCGGTGGTCTGTCTCTGACACGCAAAAAAAAGCCAGGCGGTCGTAACCGCCTGGCTCGTGCGCATCTTGACTTACAGAGCCGCTTCCAGCTCCGGCAGCAGGGTGAACAGATCCCCCACCAGCCCGATATCGGCGATCTCGAAGATCGGGGAGTCCGGATCCTTGTTGATTGCGACGATGGTGCCGGCGTCCTTGATGCCGGTCAGGTGCTGGATCGCGCCGCTGATGCCCACGGCCACGTACAGCTCCGGCGAGATGATCTTGCCGGTCTGGCCGACCTGCAGGTCACTCGGCACATAGCCGGCGTCCACGGCGGCGCGCGAGGCACCGACCGCGGCACCGAGCTTGTCGGCGAGCTGGAAGATCACCTTGAAGTTCTCTTCCGAGCCCACGCCACGGCCGCCGGAGACGACACGCTTGGCGCTCTGCAGGTCCGGGCGGTCGGTCGCACCGGCCGCCAGGCCGATGAAGCGGGTGTGGGTCGGCAGGGCCRCATCGACGCTGGCCGCTTCCACGCTGGCGCTGCCGCCCTTGGCCGCTTCCGGCCAGGACGCCGCACGCACGGTGGCGACCACGATCTGGTCGGCCGGCACCTCGACGGTGATGATGGCGTTGCCCGCGTAGATCGGGCGCTTGAAGCTGTGGCTGCCTTCCACGGTCATCAGGTCGGAGACCTGGTTGACCCCCAGCAGCGCGGCCACGCACGGCATCAGGTCCTTACCGAACGTGGTCGAGGGGCCGAACACATGGGTGTAGCCGGTGGCCAGCTGCGCGATCTGCGGGGCCAGCACCTGGGCCAGCGCCTGCGCGTTGGCGGCGTTGGTCACGGTCAGCACCTTGGCGACGCCGGCCAGCTGCGCGGCCTCGGCAGCCACGGCGGCCGGATCGGCGGCCAGCACCAGCACGTCGATGCTGGCGCCGCTGATCGCGGCGGCCGCGCTGACGGTCTTGGCGGTGGCGGCGTTGAGCTTGCCGTCGTGGTGTTCAGCGACAACGAGGATCTTGGTCATTACAGCAACCCCTTCTGCTTGAGTGCGGCGACCAGTTCGGCCGCGTCCTTGACCATCACGCCCTTGCTGCGCTTGACCGGCGCGGCGTACTGGGTGGTCTTKAAGGTATCCGCGGCGTCCACGCCGAGGTCGGCCAGCTGCAGGGTCTCCAGCGGCTTGGCCTTGGCCTTCATGATGTCCGGCAGCTTGATGAAACGCGGCTCGTTCAGGCGCAGGTCGGTGGTGACCACGGCCGGCAGATCCACTTCCAGCGTTTCCAGGCCGGCATCGACTTCACGGGTGACCGTGGCCTTGCCGTCGGCAATGTCCAGCTTGCTGGCGAAGGTCGCCTGCGGGCGGCCCCACAGCGTGGCCAGCATCTGGCCGGTCTGGTTGGCGTCGTCGTCGATGGCCTGCTTGCCCAAGATGACCAGGTCCGGCTGTTCCTTCTCGATCAGTTTGAGCAGGGTGCGCGCAGCGGTCAGCGGCTGGATGGCCTGGTCGGTCACCACATGGATGGCGCGGTTGGCGCCCATGGCCAGGCCGTTGCGCAGGTGCGCCTGGGCATCAGCCGGTGCGATCGTGGCGACCACGACCTCGGTGGCGATGCCCTTGTCACGCAGGCGCAGCGCTTCTTCGAGGGCGATTTCATCGAACGGGTTGGGAGACAGCTTGACGCCGTCTGTGACGACGCCGGAGCCGTCCGGCTTGACCTGAATGCGGACGTTGTAGTCCACCACGCGCTTGTACGCGACGAGGATTTTCATCTGGTGCTAGATCCTTGTAGTACCGGCCGCGGGCCGGCTCGCAGTAAGGGGAACGCCCGGTCCTGGAAACAGCAACCGGTTCGGGGGGACCCAGATTCTAACTGGCCCGGGGTAACCATGCGAATGCGTATGGATTGCGGACGCGAGTCACCTCCCGCCAACCGAACGGCACACTGTCACGTTGGTGCCGACCCTTGTATAAACGTCTCCACCAAAGGTGCCATAAGAAATGGAAGGATTGACTTCAATGGTCGCGACTTTCATGAACATCCCCGTTGACTCCACGATCTCTTCAATTTCCTTGGCGCCCGGCCACTCTGTGCGGGTCGTGGTCATGATGACCTCCGGCGGACACGCAACAAGAGCCTCCAGCAACCGGTCACGATCCATGTGCATGTCGATCAGCGCCAAGGTCAGGTCGCTGAGCTGCGCCGAAGGGGGCACCTTGCCTGAGAGCGGGAACAGGGGAAACATGAAACCGCTGACACTGAGAGTAGTGCCGTTCGGGGAGGCTTGCCGGATGGCATCAGCGGCAATCATGTAGTTGGAGGAGCCGTGCGCGTCCGTCGGCCAGCCGTGCCTGGCGGTCATGTAGGCGTTGGACGCCGCACGAGGCAGGTCTTGGAGTTGTTTGACCCACTGTGGACCTGTCATAACAAGCGCTGCTACCGCTACCAAGGTCGCTGCCGGCAATGCGATTTTTGGACGAATCGAGACCTGCCATGCAAATGCGCAAAGCCCGGCCAAGCCAGGAAGCGAGGACGCAAAATGATACGGAAACCCTATTTTCATGATTGGTTCGATAAGTGGTACCCCTGCCACCGCTATCCAAAACAAACCCCGGCCCCAGATATCTCGATGGCCGCGTCGTGTGGAAGAGGCGATGATCGCGATCACCCCGGCACCCGAAAGCGCCAAAGGCAATGCTGACGCTTTCGCCCAACTGGTCGCGGCATTCACGAACAACTCGAATCGCTGGTCCTCAAAGGCGCTGAACATGGTGCCGGCATCCCGATATGCGGCAATGAGAGCGTTAACATCTCCACGGAGCACGAGGAGGGGAATGCAGACGAGAAGAGCGGTGAGGACGCCGCCGACGCAGACCAGCATGGCGTTCCGTCCACCATGGCGAATCCAGGTGGCTGCCACGGCCAGTACCGCAAACGCGGCGAAAGGTTCGCGAATGAGGACGCCCAACGCAACCAGGCTGCCGATGGCGACAAAACGACGGCGGCTGGGTGATCGCTCCGTCTGGGACAACACGACTGCCAGAAACAGCGGAATGTAGGAAAGAAATATGCTGTTCTTGAATCCGTTCTGCACGAATCCAAGCGCGTTCATTGCCAGCAGGAACGTCAGTGACAGGATCGCGGCGAAGGCGGTGTCACGTGATTCTCTCCGCAGCATCACGAAGAACAGCAGGCCGGCCGCCATTGCCACCAGAAGATCTATCATTCTGAGCAGGACGAAGGGATTTTCGGGAAGCTCGAATACCCATGCGGTCATGAGTGGGTAGAGCATCAGATAGCCGTCGGCAGGTAGGCCGTGGCCGCCTGCCCATGCACTGGCAATCCGCATGCCGAAATRGGCGTAATACCCCTCGTCGGTGGTCGGCAACTCCGACAGGCCGGCAAGTCGTGGAACGAGTACCCCCGCCGCGCTCACCAGCAAGCCGATGAGCAGGGTCCTCCAAACAGTGGTGCGATGCGGGGGCGTGTGGGTGAACGGGGCCAAACCATCTCTCCTGACGGGAAAATCGATCTGCGACCGCAACCGACAGGACGCATAAGCAAACAAGCATAGCAACGGAGGCGTGCCGCCACCGCTGCTGCATGCCCCGCGGATGGGATATCAGACGGGGCTGGACGTTGCTCGGAGTAAGACAATACGGATGCGTATGGTTTCGTGACCATGCCGCATCCCAATCCATAAGGATGGACCTTGTTCACGCTGCACGGGCAGTCGTGAAGACGACCGCCATGTATCCTGTTGCGCTGAGCCGGGGCGCCAGCAGGCCCCCTGCACGCACATCGAACAGGAGAATGGGTAGTGCCCACATGGCTTGTCACCGGCGGAGCCGGATTTATTGGCGGTAACTTTGTCCTCGAAGCGGTCGCCAAAGGCGTGCGTGTCATCAACCTGGATGCGCTGACCTACGCGGGCAACCTGAAAACGCTGGCCTCGCTGGACGGCAATCCGGACCATGTCTTCGTCGAAGGTGACATCGGCGACCAGGCGCTCGTCGCCCGCCTGCTGGCCGAACACCGCCCGGACGCCGTGCTGAACTTCGCCGCCGAAAGCCACGTGGACCGTTCCATCGACGGCCCGGGCGCGTTCATCCAGACCAACGTGGTGGGCACCCTGGCGCTGCTGGAAGCCGTACGCGATTACTGGAAGGCGCTGCCGGACGACAAGGGCCAGGCGTTCCGCTTCCTGCACGTCTCCACCGATGAGGTGTACGGCACCCTCGGCGAGACCGGCAAGTTCAGCGAGACCACCGCGTACGCGCCCAACTCGCCGTACTCGGCGTCCAAGGCGGCCTCGGACCATCTGGTGCGCGCGTTCCACCACACCTACGGGTTGCCGGTGCTGACCACCAATTGCTCCAACAACTACGGCCCGTATCACTTCCCCGAGAAGCTGATCCCGCTGGTGATCGCCAAGGCCCTGGCCGGCGAACCGCTGCCGGTTTATGGCGACGGCAAGCAGGTGCGCGACTGGCTGTTCGTGAGCGACCACTGCGAAGCGATCCGCACCGTGCTGGCCAAGGGCCAGGTCGGCGAGACGTACAACGTGGGCGGCAATTCGGAGAAGCAGAACATCGAGGTGGTGCAGGCGATCTGCGCCCTGCTCGATGCGCGTCGCCCGCGTGAGGATGGCCAGCCGCGCGCCAGCCAGATCACCTACGTGACCGATCGCCCGGGCCATGACCGTCGCTACGCGATCGATGCCTCCAAGCTGAAGGATCAGCTCGGCTGGGAGCCGAAGTACACCTTCGAACAGGGCATCGGCTTCACCGTGGACTGGTACCTGGACAACCAGGACTGGGTCAACGGCGTGCTCGACGGCAGCTACCGCCTGCAGCGCATCGGCACCACCGCCTGAGCGCGGTGATCACCAGACAGAGGACAACCGCATGAC
>NZ_JBFRFE010000265.1:0-5407 GCF_052114665.1 Stenotrophomonas sp. 2YAF22
CACCCTGACCGGCAGCGAGAGGGCAGGGCGCTCCATCGCGTCCAACGCTGGCAGCCAGTTGAAGAAGTCGGTGATGGAGCTGGGCGGCAGCGACGCCTTCGTGGTGCTCGATGATGCCGACCTGGACAAGGCGGTTGCCGCCGCGGTGAAGTCGCGCTTCGACAACAGTGGCCAGACCTGCATTGCCGCCAAGCGCTTCATTGTGGTTGAAGCGGTGGCCGATGAATTCACCCGGCGCTTCGTCGAAGCTGCAGGCGAGCGTCAGTACGGCGACCCGAACGAGCGCGGCACCACGCTGGCACCGATGGCCCGTGCCGACCTGCGCGACGAACTGCACAAGCAGGTGCAGGCCAGCGTCGCCAAAGGCGCGCGGGTGCTGATCGGCGGCGAACCGATCGCCGGTTCGCATGCGGGCTACCCGGCCAGCGTGCTCGACCAGGTGGGGCCGGGCATGCCGGCCTATGACGAAGAACTGTTCGGGCCGGTCGCTGCGGTCATCCGGGTCAAGGATGAAGCCGAGGCACTGCGCGTGGCCAACGACACCCGCTTCGGCCTCGGCGGCAGCGTGTGGACGCGCGACCCGGTGCGTGGCGAGTCCTTCGCCCAGCGCATGGAATGCGGCGCGGCCTTCGTCAACGCCATCGTCAAGAGCGATGCACGGTTGCCGTTCGGCGGCAGCAAGGAATCAGGTTTCGGCCGTGAACTGGCCGACCACGGCATCCATGAGTTCATGAACATCAAGACCATCTACGTGGCTTGATGTTCGCCCAATGCGCCACGATAGGTACGCTAGGTGTCGACCGTCGTGGCCTACCGGTCCAGTGGGTATCGACGGTTGGTGGCCTACCGGTCCAGTGGGTATCGACCGTTGGTCGATACGCCCTACAGCCACTTCACCCGTTGGTGGCCTAACGGTTCGGTGGGTATCGACCGTTGGTCGATACGCCCTACAACCACTTCACCCGCTTGAACAGCCGGTACAGGCCAACGCAGATGCCACCGACAGCGACGATCATCAGCGGGTAGGCCCATGGCTGGTTCAATTCCGGCATGTGGCTAAAATTCATGCCATACCAGCTGGTGATCAGCGTCGGTGCGGCCAGCAGCGCGGCCCAGGCACCCAGCCGCTTCACTGTCTCACCCTGGGCCAGCGTCACCAGTGACAGGTTCACGCTCAGGGCCGTGCCCAGCATCTCGCGCAGCGTGTCGATGACATCGCTGATGCGTACCGCATGGTCGTGCACGTCGCGGATATACAGCTTCACTTCGTCCGGGAACAGCTCGCCCTGGTAGCGGCGCAGCTGTGCCAGTACATCCTGCAGTGGCGCCACCGCCATCCGCATCTTGTTCAACTCGCGCTTGAGCTCGTACAGGCGCACCACCGTGCTGCGTTTGTAGCTGTCGGCGAAGATGTCCTTCTCCAGCAGTTCCAGGGTGTCGCGGAAGCGGTTGGTGATGGGCAGGTAATTGTCGACCACGAAGTCGGCCACGGCGTACAGGCAGTACGACGGGCCCATCTTCAGCAGCTGTGGTTCGCGCTCCACGCGCGCACGCACCGGTGCGTACGAGAGCGAGGCGCCATGGCGAACGGTCACCAGGAACCGTGGGCCGAGGAAGGCGTGGGTCTCGCCGTACTGGATGCGCTCGTCAACCATCTGCGCGGTGGTCACCACCACGAACAACGAGTTGCCGTAGGCCTCCACCTTGGGGCGCTGGTGCGCGTTGCGCGCATCTTCGACGGCCAGGTCGTGCAGGCAGAATTCTTCCTGCAGCTTCAGCAGTACATCTTCGTTCGGATCGTACAGGCCGACCCAGACGAAACCATTGTTGCTGGCGATGACATCGCTGATGGCATCCAGACTGATGTCGTGGCGTTTGCCGTCGTCATCGTAGTGGACGCAGTTGATGACGCAGGTGGGATTGGCTGCGGCGGAGGCGGCAGCAGCAGGGGCGGGCAGTGAGGCGGGCAATGACATGCCCGCCATCGTGCGTCAGTGCTGCGTTTCCGACAAGTGAGGACGGCGCCCCAGCACCCAGGCCAGCGCCGCGTGGACCGGCAGCAGCAGTACGATCCACTGCACGTTGTACTGCGCCTGCAGGCTCAGCCAGTGCAGCACCAGGGCAGCCACGGCCTGCACCGCCACCAGCCACAGGACGATCCTGAACATGCGGCCAGGCACGCGCCGTCGCAGCAGGCTGATCGCCCCCGGCAACAGCAGTACGCACAGCGGCGACAGCAGCAGCAGGTTGCGGTTGGCCCAGGCAGCGTAGTGCGTGCTGAAACCCCACAGGAACACCAGCAGGCCACCGGCGATCGTGCACAGCAGCCACAGCGGCAAGGCCAGGCCGGCCAGCAGGCGCGTACGCCTGCGCAGCGCCAGCACGCCCACCGCAATCACCAGGCCACACAGCAGCCACGGCCACCAGCGGCGCGCGAACTCCTTGGGTTCGGGATCGATGCGGTGCGGCAGCAGTTCCTGCTCGGACTGCACCAGCGGGCGGCCGTCGCTGTTGCGGGCTTGCCGCAGGGCATCGGCCAGGCGCATCGGCACGAAGGCTTCCTGCCAGCGCGACAGCGGCTGGTCGGCAAACGGACCCAGGCCGATATCGAAGCCCAGCCACATCCACGGGGCCGGCGACGCCAGGCGCACCGACTCGCTGCGATAGGTGTTGCCACGCGAACGGCCCGACAGCTGTGAATGCAGCCCGCCGCCCAGTGCCTTGTCCAGCGTGTCGCGCACCATCGTCGCGCAGTTGGCGGTGTAGTAATCGTAGTGGTAGCGCGCGTTTTCCGGCTTGGCCCGTTCGGCCAGGTCGGCGGCCAGCGAGCGCGCCTGGTCAGGCGTGATATCCAGCCACTGCACGCTGGCACCGCGGCCGGTCTCGTCGTAGTACGACAGGTCCTGCTGCAGCGGCAGCGCCACCAGGTAATACATCATGTCGCCACGCACGAAGCGGCCGATGAAATCCTGTTCGGACGGATCGAAGTAGCCGAAGTTGTACGAGATCGCCTCGCCGCTCACTGGGTCCAGCACGACGATGGCATCGTGGCCGAAGCGTTCGAAGAACACGGTGCCGGGCTGCATGGTGACCACACCGACGCGCGGGGCAGGGGCATCGCTGGCCGTCGAAACGGTCGGCGCCGCCGCCTGCGCGAACGCAGCCAGGGGCAGGGCCGTGGCCAGCAGGCACAACGCCAGCCACAGGGTCAGGATCAGGCCACGGTGCTTCAAGCGTCGTCCTGCGCGTCCGGTGCCAGCACCGTTACATGGAATGCCTGGACCCGGCGCGCATCGGCGCGGGCTACGCGGAACATGAAGCGGTCCAGCGCCAGTTCGTCACCGACTTCCGGCAGATGGCCCACCGCTTCGGTTACCAGGCCACCGATGGTGTCGTAGTCCTCATCGGAGAAGGTGGCACCGAAGCGCTCGTTGAAATCGCCGATCGGCGTCAGTGCATCCACCACGTACTGGCCATCAGCCTGGATGGCGATCTGCGCGGAGAAATCCTCGGCCTCGTCATGCTCGTCGTCGATCTCGCCGACGATCTGCTCCAGCACGTCCTCGATGGTGACCAGGCCGGCGACACCGCCGTACTCGTCCACCACGATCGCCATGTGGTTGCGCGACAGGCGGAATTCCTTCAGCAGTACGTTGAGCTTCTTCGCTTCCGGAATCAGCACCGCCGGGCGCAGCAGTTCACGCACGTTGCCCGGACCGTTGTCGGCAACCACGCCACGCAGCAGGTCCTTGGCCAGCAACACGCCAAGGATGTCGTCCTTGTTTTCGCCATGCACCGGGAAGCGCGAATGACCGGACTCGACCACCTGCTTCATCAGCTCCAGGAAGGGCGCCTCGACCGGCAGCGAGACCATCTGCGAACGCGAGATCATCACGTCGCCCACGGTCAGCTCGGCCACCGAAATGGCACCTTCCATCATCTTCAGGGTATCGGCGGCGATCAACCCTTCTTCCTGCGCGGTGTGCAGGACAGCGACCAGCTCGTCGCGGGTGTGGGGTTCGCCGGAAAAAGCAGACGTCAGGCGTTCAAGCCAGCCGCGCTTCTTTTCACTGTGCTCCACGAAGGAGCTACTACTGTCGTCTTCTGACATCTCTGGAAAAAAGGCACCCGGCAGGCCGGGCGATGACCCAAGTCTAGCAGGATGTGGGGGCCTGTCAGTGACCGTCGGCCGCCGGGGCGGTGGCGGCCGGGCCCTCGTCCTCGGCCGGCAGGTCCAGGCTGTAGGTGCAGCCGGCCAGGGTCCTTCCGGGGTGGCTGGCGACGGTGGATACGCTGAGGATGATCGACTCGATCTGCGCCTCCCCGGTCTTCGGGTCGGTCACATCGCGGCTGACCAGCTCGCGCCCGGCCATGAACTTGCCGTCCTGGTCGTAGCCGATCTCCAGGGCCAGCTGCTTGGCCAACGGCCGCGGGTCGGCCTGGTCGAGTACGGCCATGACGCTGGCGCCGGCCACGGCCACACGCTCGGCCTGCTGGCCGAACACGGTGATCGGGCTGGCCAGCCGGTACTCGCTCATGAACTGGTTGCCCTGCGGCAGCGGCTGCAGGCCGTGGGCCACGGCCTTCAGCGGATCGGCCAGCAGCGGTGCCAGCGCGGCGTGCTCGGCCACGCCCTGGCGGCATTCGATCAGGGCAGGCAGGTCCGGCGCGGCGGAAGCGGTGGAGGCAACGAGCAGCAGGGGCAGGGCAGTACGCAGCAGCACAGGCGAGGTTCCGTGGTAGAGCCGAGCCCATGCTCGGCTGCATTCTGGTCGGTTCTGCGGGGCGCATGGCCCACTGCGCCCGAGCATGGGCTCGATCACGCAGGGGCTGGCCAGGTTTCAGCGCTCGCCCGCGTACGGGTCGTCGATGCCGAGCTCGGCCAGGATTTCGCGCTCCAGCTGTTCCATCGCCTCGGCTTCCTTGTCGTCCTCGTGGTCCCAGCCGAGCAGGTGCAGCACGCCGTGTACGGTCAGGTGCGCGTAGTGGGCGTTGAGCACTTTGCCCTGCTCGTCGGCTTCACGCGCCACCACCGGTGCGCAGATCACCAGGTCGCCCAGCAGCGGGAACTTGACGCCCTTGGGCAGGCCCTCCGGCACGTCGGCCGGGAAGCTCAGCACGTTGGTGGCGTAGTCCTTGCCCCGGTAGTGCCGGTTCAACGACTGGCCTTCCTTGCTGTCGACCACGCGGATGGCCAGGTCGGCCTCGCGGATCCGGCCCTTCAGCGCAGCCGCCACCCACTTGCGGAAGCTGACGGCAGAGGGCAGCCCGGCGCGGGGCAGGGCGTAGCTGACGGCGACATCCAGTCGTACGGGACCACGGGTCATGGAGTCGCTCCAGGTTGGATCTCATGCAGGTCGCGGCGGTCGTAGGCACTGACGATCCGCGCCACCAGCGGGTGGCGGAC
>NZ_JBFRFE010000266.1:0-5407 GCF_052114665.1 Stenotrophomonas sp. 2YAF22
CGATCATGCCAGTTCAGCCGACCCGGCGCAGGCGGCGACGCGCCTGCGCCACCAGTTCATCCACCTGCAGCATTGGCGGCAGGCTGGTGCTCTGCAGCATCACGCCAAGGCCGAGCCGATGATCGCGCTGCTGCGGATCACCACCCAGCAGCTCGACCTGGCCGGCGTCGGCACGGCGCAAACCCAACAGCACGCTGATCGCGGTACTCTTGCCCGCACCGTTGCGGCCTAGCAGGGCCAGTACCTGGCCAGCGCGCACCTGCAGGTCGATGCCGTGCAGGGCGGTATGGTCGCGGTAACGCACCTGCACCTGCTGCAGGCGGGCCAGCGACGGGGCGATCGTATCCATGTGCGGTACCGGTAGCGGGGACGTTGCCATCCTGTGCCGCCGTGGTCACATTTCGCAGTTGCCGCCGTCAATGACATCGGATGACAGCTGTCACTGCCATCGCCGATGCACCTGCCTTCATGCTGTGCCGCACGCTCCACCGCCGGAACCGCCGCTGCCTGCCCTTCCGGTCACACCCGCCCGAACGCCTGTGATGGAACGAATGAACGCTTCTGCCGAGCTGTTGAAGGAACTCCGTATCGACCGCAAGTCGCCGCCGCCCGCCTCCAGTGGCGGCAGTGGTGGCCGCCGCTGGCTGTGGATCGCCGTGGCCGTGATCATCGTGCTGCTGGCCGGTGGTGCATTCGCACTGTTCGGCCGCGCGCCCACCGTGGAAGTGGACACCGCACCGGCGGTGGCCATCCAGCAGGGCAGCGCCAGCAGTTCGGTGCTCGACGCCAGCGGCTACGTGGTCGCCCGGCGCATGGCCACGGTGTCGGCCAAGATCACCGGCAAGGTGCGTGAGGTGATGATCGAAGAAGGCATGCGGGTGGAACAGGGGCAGATCATGGCCACCCTGGACCCGATCGATGCCGACGCGCAGCGCAACCTGTACGCCTCGCAGCTGCAGGCCGCACGCAGCCAGGTGGTCGGCCTGGAAGCACAGCAGAAGCAGGCCGCCGCTGAAGCCAGCCGCCTGCAGGCGCTGGTCGGCCAGCAGCTGGTCTCGCGTTCGCAGTACGACCAGGCAGTGGCCCAGCGTGACAACCTGCGTGCGCAGCTGGAAACCGCACGACGCAACGTCAAGGTTGCCAACGACCAGCTGTCCATCGCCGACCTTGGCGTGGACAACAACATCGTGCGCGCGCCGTTCTCCGGCGTGGTCACCGCCAAGGCCGCGCAGCCCGGCGAAATCGTCTCGCCGCTGTCGGCCGGTGGTGGCTTCACCCGTACCGGCATCGGCACCATCGTCGACATGGAATCGCTGGAGATCGAAGTCGAGGTCGGCGAAGCGTTCATCGGCCGCGTGCAGCCGAAGATGCCGGTGGAAGCCACGCTCAACGCCTACCCGGACTGGAAGATCCCGGCCGAGGTGATCGCCATCGTTCCCACCGCTGACCGCGGCAAGGCCACGGTGAAGGTGCGGGTGGCACTGAAGGTGAAAGACCCGCGCATCGTGCCGGAGATGGGCGTGCGGGTCAGCTTCCTGGAACAGGCCAAGCCGCAGACCGAAGCCAAGCCGCAGGGCGTGCGCGTTCCGGCCACTGCGGTGGTCGAGCGTGAGGGCGCGTCGGTGGYCYTCGCACTGGGCGATGACAACCGCGTGCAGCAGCGCACGGTCGAGGCGGGCCAGGCGATGGGCAAGGACCGCCAGATCCTCAAGGGCGTGAGCGCAGGGGAGTCGGTGGTGGTCAACCCGCCGGACACCCTGCGCGACGGCACCAGGGTCAAGCAGAAGCAAGCGCAGTAACGGCCCGGCGCCCGCATGGCGCCACCGGCAGTACCGCTGGAATGCACCACTGTTCGACGCGTGCCGGCCGTTGGCCGGGACGCATCCCCGTTTCCCGCCTTTCGTGGAGAACCACCCATGTCGACCCTGGTTTCACTGCGCAACATCACCAAGACCTACCAGCGTGGCCCCGAAAAGGTGCAGGTACTGCACGGCATCGACCTGGATATCGCCAGCGGCGATTTCGTCGCGCTGATGGGCCCGTCCGGTTCCGGCAAGACCACCCTGCTCAACCTGATCGGCGGGCTGGACAACCCCACCGGCGGTGAGATCAGCATCGAAGGCGAGCGCATCGACCAGATGAGCGGCGGCCAGCTGTCGACGTGGCGCAGCCACCATGTCGGCTTCGTGTTCCAGTTCTACAACCTGATGCCGATGCTGACCGCACAGAAGAACGTGGAACTGCCGTTGCTGCTGACCCACCTCAGCGCGGCGCAGCGCAAGCGCAATGCCGAGATCGCGCTGACCCTGGTCGGCCTGGCAGACCGCCGCAGCCATCGCCCCAACGAACTGTCCGGCGGCCAGCAGCAGCGCGTGGCGATCGCCCGCGCGATCGTCTCCGACCCGACCTTCCTGATCTGCGACGAACCTACCGGCGATCTTGACCGCCAGTCCGCCGAAGAGATCCTGGGCCTGCTGCAGCAGCTCAACCGCGAACACGGCAAGACCATCATCATGGTCACCCATGACCCGAAGGCCGCCGAGTACGCCACCCACACGGTGCACCTGGACAAGGGCGAGCTGGCCGACGCGCCGCTGGCCCACTGACGGAGGCCACAGCGATGAAATACTTCTCGTTGGTCTGGGCGCAGCTGTTCCGCAGCCGCACCCGCACCCTGTTGACCCTGCTGTCGGTGGTGGCCGCGTTCCTGCTGTTCGGCATGCTCGACTCGGTGCGCGTGGCGTTCTCGTCCGGTGGCAGTGTGGAAGGTGCCAACCGGTTGGTGGTGGCTTCGCGCCTGTCGATCACCCAGTCGCTGCCGATCCGCCTGGAAACGCAGATCCGCCAGGTCAGCGGCGTGCGCGATGTCACCTACGGCATGTGGTTCGGCGGCATCTACCAGGACCCGAAGAACTTCTTCCCCAACTTCTCGGTGGCGCCCAACTACTTCGATGTCTACCGCGAGCTGCAGATCGACCCGGCGCAGCTGCAGGACTGGCAGCAGACCCGTACCGGCGCGATCGTCGGCGAGACGCTGGCCAAGCAGTTCGGCTGGAAGATCGGCGACACCATCCCGCTGCAAGCCACCATCTTCCCACGTGGCGGCAGCAACGACTGGCCGCTGGAACTGAAGGGCATCTACCGCTCGAAGGATCGCGCACTGGCGGCCAATGAAGAACGCCAGTTGATGATGAACTGGAAGTACTTCGATGAGTCCAACGACTACATCAAGAACCAGGTCAGCTGGTACACGGTGACGCTGGACAACCCGGAGCAGTCATCAAGGGTGGCGCAGGCCATCGATGCGATCTCGGCCAACTCCGACCACGAAACCAAGACCCAGACCGAATCGGCGTTCCAGCAGGCGTTCGTGAAACAGTTCGCCGACATCGGCATGATCGTCACCTCGATCATGGGCGCGGTGTTCTTCACCCTGCTGCTGTTGACCGGCAACACCATGGCCCAGGCGGTGCGCGAGCGCGTTCCGGAACTGGCCACACTGAAGACGCTGGGCTTCAAGGACAGCACGGTGCTGACCCTGGTGATGGTCGAATCGGTGCTGCTGATCGGCCTCGGTGGGCTGATCGGCATGGGCCTGGCGGCGCTGATCCTGCCGGCCATCAGCCCCAAGAGCATGGGCATGCTGCCGCCGCACGTACCGACGCCGACCTGGCTGGTGGGCATCGTCCTGATCGTGGTGATCGGCATCGTGGTCGGGCTGCTGCCCGCACTGCGCGCCAAGCGCCTGAAGATCGTCGACGCGCTCGCCGGCCGCTGAAGAGGACACCGACATGAACAAGCTCAAGAAGTGGCTGGGAAACGCGGTGACCGTGGTGCTGCTGGCCGTTGGCCTGGTGGTTTGGATCGGCCTGCCGTGGATCGGCGTAGCCGCCATCGCGGTACTGCTGGGGCTGTGGCTGGCGCTCACCCGCAGTGGTCGGCTGGCCCTGGCCGCCACCCGTATCGGCATCGCCAGCCTGCCGCAGCGCTGGGGTGCCTCCTCGGTGATCGTGGTCGGCATCGCCGGCGTGGTTGGCGTACTGGTGGCGATGCTGGCGATGGGCGAAGGCTTCCAGGCCACGCTCAACAACACCGGCGATGACACCACCGCGATCGTGCTGCGCGGCGGTTCGCAGGCCGAGACCAACTCGGTCATCACCCGCGAACAGGTCCCGACGCTGTCCACTCTGCCCGGCATCACCCGCGATGCGCAGGGGCGGCCGCTGCTGTCGCCGGAACTCTCGCAGGTGGTCAACCTGGTGTCCAAGGCCGATGGCACCGACGTCAACGCGCAGTTCCGCGGTGTCGGCCCGCAGGCGTGGGCCGTGCATGACAAGGTCAAGATCGTCGAAGGTCGCCGGTTCGCCGCCGGCCTGCGCGAGATCGTGGTCGGCCAGGGCGCCAGGAGCCAGTTCCGCGACATGGATGTTGGCAAAACGCTCACCCTGGGCAACCAGACCTGGACGGTCGTGGGCGTGTTCGCTACCGGCGATGCGCATGACTCGGAACTGTGGACCGACGCCGACACGCTGGCCACCACCTACCAGCGCAGTGCCTGGCAATCGATCAGCGTGCGCACCGACGGCAAGGCTGGCTTCGAGCAGTTCAAAGCCGCCGTGGCCGCCGATCCGCGCCTGAAGCTGGACGTGGAAACCACCCGCGTCTACTACAGCAAGCAGGGTGGTGGGTTGACCAAGCTGATCGACATCCTCGGCAAGGTGATCGGCACCATCATGGCAGTGGGCGCCGTGTTCGGTGCGCTCAACACCATGTATGCCGCCGTGGCCACACGCGCACGCGAGATCGCCACCATGCGTGCGATCGGCTTCCGTGGCCTGCCGGTGGTGACTGCAGTGATGCTGGAAACCATGCTGCTGGCGCTGCTCGGTGGACTGCTGGGATGTGCGGTGGCGTGGCTGCTGTTCAACGGCTACAGCGTGTCCACCATCGGCAGCAACTTCAGCGCGGTGGTGTTCAAGTTCCATGTATCGCCGGAACTGCTGTGGAGTGGGTTGAAGTGGGCGCTGGGCATCGGCCTGGTGGGTGGGTTGTTCCCGGCGCTGCGCGCCGCGCGGCTGCCAATCACCACGGCGCTGCGCGAGACCTGAGCATCACGCAGCGATACAACGCGCACCCTGCAGGGACGGAGCGAAGGCTCCGTCCCTTTTTCTTTGCACGTCATCCACGCATGGCGTGGATCTACTGGCCCATCCGCATGGTGTGGACGCCGACGTTGTTGCAGTAGATCCACGCCATGCGTGGATGGATGCGTGTACGCACGCAACAACGATTACAGATTGCGCAAACACCGCCGCTATTGGTGCCTCTGCCCATCGCAAACGCATCGCGCGCTACTGGGATGATCTGCGCGACCTCGGTGATTTCGAGCTGATCCTCAACGCCACCT
>NZ_JBFRFE010000267.1:0-5403 GCF_052114665.1 Stenotrophomonas sp. 2YAF22
CCCTTTGCCGCAGGCAAAGGGATCTGACCCCATGTCTTGCCTTCGGATGGCGGGTTACCGCGGCTTGGCCGGCGGCGGGTTGTCCCGCACCCATTCCCTGCGTTCGTCTGAGGTCATCTGCGACCAGCGCTCGCGCATGGCATCGCGCTGGGCCGGACTGAGGTCACGCATCTGGCCGAACAACGCCCTGGCCTGCTCGCGCTGCTCCGGGCTCATGTGTTCGAAGCGGCGCAGGCCGCGGCGGGCCTTGTCGCGCTCTTCCGGGCTCATCGACTGCCAGCGCTGGCCGTGCGACAGCATGCGCTGGCGCTGCGCGGGATCGGCGCCGTTCCAGCGGTCACGCAGCGGGGCCAACAGCGCTTCGCGTTGGGCCGTGCTCAGCTGTTCCCAGTTCGGCAGCGGCGCGGCAGCAGGTGCCGGCCGCGCGGCAGGCGCCGGCGCGGTGGCCTGCGCCAGTGCCGATGCAGCGGGCAGCAGGGTCAGGGCGATCAGCAGGGGCAGGGAGGGGTATCGCAGCATGGTTCACTCCATCGCCAGGTCGTTGTCGCCCAGCCACAGGTACAGATCGGGATTCTCGTCGTACAGCACGCCATTGTCTTCTTCCGCAGCGACGATCGGCGTGCTGATCGGGCCCTGATGATCGCCCGGACCGACGAACTGGACGCCGATGCCCAGCGCGATCACCAGCGAACAGGCGCTGGCCAGCCACCAGCGCCAGCGACCGGCGTGCGCCGCACCGGCGTTGTGACGGGCACTGCGCAGGCGTGCCAGGGTGGCCGGCGACAGCGCCTGCAGCGACTGCGCGTGCAGGCTGCGCAGGGCGTCATCGGAAGGCAGGGGGCGGTTCACGGGTGCATCTCCAGTTGATTCTGCAGCGCCTGTCGGGCGCGCGCCAGATGGGTCTTTACCGCGCCTTCGCTGCAGCCCATGGCGCGGGCGGTGGTGGCCCCGTCCAGGTCCTGCAGCACGCGTAGGGTGAATGCCTCGCGCTGGCGGGCGGGCAGGTCGCGCAGTGCCTGCACCAGTTGCTGGTACTGCTGGCGCTGCTCGTGCGCCTGCGAGGGGTCCGGGCCGGGGTCGGCCCAGTCGATCTCGCCACCGTCGGCGTCCTGGTTGTCGCGCCAGAACGGCAGGCGGAAGCGGCGGCGGCGCTGCACGTCGATCACCCGCCGGCGCAGGATGCTCCAGAACAACGGCGCCCACTCGGCGGCCGGCTTGTCGGCGTAGTCCAGCATGCGCAGCAGCGCGTCCTGCACCGCATCCAGCGCGTCATCACGCTGGCGCAGGCCGGCCTCGGCGAAGCGGAAGGCGCGCGGCCCGACGCTGGCCAGGAACGCTTCCAGCGAGGCCGGAACGGTGTCGGCATCGGTGGTTGAGGGGACAGGGCTGCTCACCAGCACAGGGTACGGTTCCTCGGCAGGGGTCACCATCGACAACGCGTGAGCGCGGCCGTGGTTGACCGGAACGCGCGCAGGGTTCAGCCCGTGGTTATGATGGGGCGACGAAGACAGAGCAGGAGCGTTGCCGGTGAGTGACGGGTTCGTGGCGCTGTACATCTTCATGCTGGCCGCCATTGCCGGCCACGTGATCATTTCCCGGGTCCCGGTGATCCTGCATACCCCGCTGATGTCGGGCTCCAACTTCATCCATGGCATCGTGCTGATCGGCGCGATGGTGGTGCTGGGGCACGCGCAGACGCCGTTGGAGAAGGTGCTGGGGTTCATTGCCGTGGTGCTCGGCGCCGGCAACGCAGCCGGTGGCTATGTGGTCACCGCGCGCATGCTGGAAATGTTCAAGCCGAGCGTGCGCAAGGCCGGCAACGATGAACCGAAGGAGCCGCAGGCTTGAACATCAGCACCGTCGAACTGCTCGATTGGCTGGTCAAGGCCAGCTACCTGGTCGCCGCCACCCTGTTCCTGCTCGGCCTGCAGCGCATGGCCTCGCCGATGACCGCGAGCAGCGGTATCCGCTGGGCGGGGCTGGGCATGCTGCTCGCCACGGTGGCGACCTTCTTCCTGCCCGAACTGCACAACGTGCCGCTGATCCTGGTGGCACTGCTGCTGGGTGCCGGCCTGGCCTGGTGGTCGGCGGGCAAGGTCGCCGTCACCGACATGCCGCAGATGGTCGCGCTGTACAACGGCATGGGCGGCGGCTCGGCGGCCGCCATCGGTGCGGTGGAACTGCTGCGTTATGCGTTCCTGGCCAACCGCGATACCACCCACTGGAGTGCGCAGGCGCTGGCCGATCTGGCCGCGCGGCAGCCGTCCGGCACGGTGCTGGTGCTGGCGGTGGTGGGCGCGGCGATCGGTGCGGTGTCGCTGTCCGGCTCGGTGATCGCCTGGGCCAAACTCGATGGCCGCCTCGACAAGCGCGTGACCTGGCCGGGCCAGCAGGTGATGAACCTGCTGGTGGCGCTGGCCGTAGTGGTGCTGGGCATCATCGCCGCCAGCACGCTCAGCACCTGGGCCATCGTTGCCTTCTTCGTGCTGGCGCTGGCGCTGGGCGTGTTGATGACGTTGCCGATCGGTGGCGCCGACATGCCGGTGGTGATCTCGCTGTACAACGCGTTCACCGGCCTGGCGGTGTCGTTCGAAGGCTACGTGCTGGGCAACGAGGCGTTGATCATTGCCGGCATGATGGTCGGCGCAGCGGGCATCCTGCTGACCCGGTTGATGGCCAAGGCCATGAACCGGCCGATCCGCAACGTGCTGTTCTCCAACTTCGGTGGTGGCGCCGGGGGTGAAGCACAGGCGATTTCCGGCTCGCAGAAGCCCATCGAAGCGGCCGACGTGGCGGCGATGATGGGCTTTGCCGAACGCGTGGTGATCGTGCCCGGTTATGGCATGGCCGTGGCCCAGGCCCAGCACAAGATCTGGGAGCTGGCGCAGCGGCTGATCACGCGCGGGGTGAAGGTCAAGTTCGCCATCCACCCGGTGGCCGGGCGCATGCCCGGGCACATGAACGTGCTGCTGGCCGAAGCAGGGGTGCCGTATGACCTGATCGCGGACATGGATGACATCAATCCCGAGTTCGCCACTACCGACGTGGTGCTGGTGATCGGTGCCAACGACGTGGTCAATCCGGTGGCGCGCACCGATCCGGCCAGTCCGATCTACGGCATGCCGGTGCTGGACGTGGTCAACGCGCGCAACGTGGTGGTGATCAAGCGCGGCAAGGGCACCGGCTTTGCGGGTATCGAGAATGCGCTGTTCTACGCCGACAACACCCGCATGCTGTACGGCGATGGTGCAGAGGCGGCGGCGTCGCTGGTCAGCGAACTGAAGGCGCTTGACGGCGGGCATTGAGGGTTGGGGTTGGATCCCTTTCCGCAGGAAAGGGCTCTGACCCCGGATCCAACCACCCCATCCACGCATGGCGTGGATCTACCAGGGCATCACCGGCGCGATCAACGCGCCAGCCAGGCGCCTACGGCGACGCCCACCGCCAGCCACAGCCACTCGACCACGCCATTGGCCAGGGTGATCAGCGTCCAGGCCAGGTGCGGGCCCATCCGCAGCGAGGCGTCCCAGGGGTTCAGGCCCATCGATCCGCCCATCCAGGCACTGGCGATGGCCCAGTTCGAGATCGCGGCCACCAGCAGCGTACCCAGCACGACCAGGGCGATACGCAGCTTGCCGGGACCGAGCGTGCCCAGGCGCAGCATGAACACCAGTTCCAGGGCGGTCAGTACCGCCATCCAGCCGACGGGACGGCCGGTGAACAGGGCGATCAGCATCCAGGCGAGGGGGGCGGTGGCCAGCGCCAGCAACAACATGAAGGGCCAGAGCCAGGTAACGGTCCTGGCGCGTGCGGCATTGGAGGACATCGAAGCTCCTGAAGGTCGCCCACAGGATACTGTGGTTTGCCGCAGTGCACCGGCGAGGGCGGGGCGCCTACGCTAGAATGGCCGCTTGCGTGGCTTATGCCGCAGCCCCATATCGGTCCCCATGTATTCCCGTAGCAGCGAACCTGTCCACTTCGAACGCGATTGCGAGGCCGTGATGGTCCCGCAGGGCGACACTGTGACCCTGCCCGCCGGCAGCTATGGGTACATCACCCAGGCGCTGGGTGGCAGTTATTCGGTGTTCGTCGAGGGCAATCTGTTCCGCATCGCCGGCAAGGATGGCGATGCCATCGGCAAGGAAGCGCCGGCACCGCTGGAACTGCCCGACGATGCCAGCGACGAGCAGGTCGAACAACTGGTCTGGCAGCAGCTCCGCACCTGTTTCGACCCGGAAATTCCGGTGAACATCGTCGAACTGGGCCTGGTCTACGAGGTGGAGATCAAGCACTTGGACGAAGGACAGCGCGAGATCGACGTGAAGATGACCCTGACCGCGCCTGCGTGCGGCATGGGCGACATCCTGGTCGACGACGTRCGCAGCAAGCTTGAAATGATCCCGACGGTGGCCGAGGCCGACGTCGAGCTGGTCTTCGATCCGCCGTGGAACCAGCACATGATGTCCGAGGCCGCGCGCCTCGAAACCGGCATGCTTTGACCCACGGCCCGCAGTGACGCGGGCCCGGCATTACCCGCAACCAGAACAGGAAATCTCCGGTGTCCCAGTCCATTCCCAGCTTCGCCGTCACCCGTTCGGACCACCCGCGCAGCGCTGAAGAGCGCGCCCAGATCCTGGAGAAGCCGGGCTTCGGCCTGCACTTCACCGACCACATGGTGGAAGTGCGCTGGGACAAGGATGCCGGCTGGCACAACGCCAGCGTGCGCGCCTATGGTCCGCTGCAGCTGGACCCGGCCGCGGCCGTGCTGCACTACGGCCAGGAGATCTTCGAGGGCATCAAGGCCTACCGCCATGCCGATGGTTCGATCTGGACCTTCCGCCCCGATGCCAACGGCCGTCGCCTGCAGCGTTCGGCGCAGCGCCTGGCGTTGCCGGAACTGCCGGTGGAGATCTTCGTCGAATCGCTGAAGCAGATGATCGCCGTCGACAGCGCCTGGGTGCCGTCGGCCGATGAGTCGAGCCTGTACTTCCGTCCGTTCATGATCGGCGACGAAGCCTTCCTCGGCGTGCGCGGCGCGCACAAGGCCGGTTACTACGTGATCGCCAGCCCGGCCGGCCCGTACTTCGCCAAGGGCGTCGCCCCGGTGTCGATCTGGCTGTCCACCGAGTACGCGCGTGCGGCCAAGGGCGGCACCGGTGCGGCCAAGTGCGGTGGCAACTACGCCGCGTCGCTGCTGCCGCAGCAGAAGGCGCAGGCACAGGGCTGCTCGCAGGTGCTGTTCCTGGACCCGGTCGAAGGCAAGTATCTGGAAGAACTGGGCGGCATGAACGTGTTCCTGGTCTACAAGGACGGCACCCTGGTCACGCCGGAACTGTCCGGCAGCATCCTCGAGGRCATCACCCGCGAGAGCATCCTGCAGCTGGCCCGCGACCGCGGCATGAA
>NZ_JBFRFE010000268.1:0-5401 GCF_052114665.1 Stenotrophomonas sp. 2YAF22
GTGCATTGCCTGGGTGTCTTACCAGTTCGGGTCTTCGGCCGGGGCGGCGGCGGGCTTGGGCTTGGGCTTGCTGGCCGGGCGCGCTGCGGCGGCCGGAGCGGCCGATGCGGTTGCGCCGGCGGTGGCCTTGGGCTTGCTGCCCAGCTTCTGGCGCAGTTCGATCTGGCCGGGGCGGAAACCACCGCGCATCGCGTCGACGCCCTCTTCCAGGGTGCCGTAGGACGTCTGCGCGGCAACGCGGTCGATGCGGATGGTGCAGCACGGATGCTCGCTGCGGCCGAGCGAACGGCCGGTCTGCGGGTCCTTCAGCTCTTCGCCCAGGCGCACGGCCTGCCAGCGCTGGCCGACCTGCACGGTGTCACCGCCCTGGCTCAGCACCACCTGGTCGCCATCGACGGACACCACCGACACCGGGAACAGCGTGGTGACGATCGTGCTGCCGATCTGCCCGGACAGCGAGTCCATCATCGAGGCGGCCATGCTGCGGCCATTGACCACGCGCGGCAGCGTGCTCGGGCCGGTCGAGGCCAACTGATGGTCGAAGCTGTCGGACATCACCACCTGGCCGGTGGTGGCATTGACCAGGCGCAGGGTGATGCGGCCGCCACCGGAGTACGAGGTCACCTGGCGATCGGACATGCGCAGGTTGCGCACGCTGCGCGGGTACTCGAACCGTTCGATGGTCGGAATCAGGATCAGGTCGGTCGCCAGCTGCTGGCCAACGCGTGCGGTGTCCTGCAGGCGCACGTTGCCACTGTTGATGTGGTCGATCTCGGCCTGCAGTTCGTCGCCGAACTCGCGGTCCAGCACGATGAAGCGCTGGGTCTGGGTAAGCGTGTCGGACAGCCGCGCGCGGATCGCCTGGGCGACCTCGTCGGCGTTCACCCGGCCATCGCCAACGGCATAGCTGCCCGACTTGGTGCGCGGCAGGGCCACCACGATCTTCGGCTTGCCTTCTTCATCCGGTGCGCGGTACTGGGCAATCTGCGCGCGGACACGCACCTTCCAGTAGCTGCGCATGCTGCGCCGGGTGACATCCGAATCGAAGGAGCTGGCACCGCGCTTGGCGTCTACCTTGACCTGCTCTTCGTAGTTTTCCTTGACGCTGGCCGAGGCCGAGCCGCCCTTGGCGGAGGCTTCGCCGGAAGCGCTGGCCGAGGCCGAACCCTTGAAGCTCCAGCCTTCGTCGCTGGCGCGCACGCGGGCGATGGTTTCTTCGTCGAGCTGGCTCACTTCATCCTGCGAGAGGATTTCGTAGCCCAGCACCGCGCCCTGCGAGCCGGCAATCATCTGCTGGGAGAACGCGTCGGCGCGGATATCGCCGACGTGTTCACCGTCCACGTCCACATGCAGGCCTGCGCGCAGGCTCTGCATCTGGCTGGCCACGCGTACGCCGTTGACCTGGGCCACGGCCGACTGCAATGCCGCCAGCACCGCCAGTTCCGGGGTGCTGCCGATACCGTCGGCTTCGCGCGCGACCTGGGTGGTGCCGCCGAAATCCGGCGTGCCACGCAGGGGCGCTTCCTGCACCGGCGCGTTGCTGGCCAGTGCACTGGCAGCCTTGTCCTTGGCCGGAGCGGTTTCTGCCGGTGCATCCTGCTTGCCGCAGGCTGCCAGCAGGGCCGCTGCCAGGCCCAGGCCGATCAATCGAGTCGTCGTACGCATGCGGAGTTGCCTCGTATCAGAGCGAATCCAGCATCGAATCGGCGTTGGACGGCACCTTCACCTTGCTCTTCTTGGCGAAGGTCACAGCCGACTTGGTCGAGCCGTACAGGCCCTTGATGAAGCCCGGCGATTCCTTGGCAACCCAGGCACCGGCGGCCAGCTTGCGGCCAACAGTGGCCATCTGGGTCGCGCCCAGGTTCTTCATGCCGGCCGCAAAGCCGCTGGCTTCGCCGCTCAGCTTCTGCGCTTCGGCAGCCGAGGCCAGCAGCGAGACCAGGCCTTCGGCATAGTGCTGCTTGGATTCAGCGTTCAGTTCCGGCTGTGCGGCCTGGCGCTCGTYGATGGCGGCCTGGGCGGCTTCGCTGACCGACACCGACTTCTTCATCGCATCGACGTTCACCGAACCGGACGACAGCGCCTGGCGCTCGGCTTCCAGCAGCTGCACCTGCTCGGCCAGGCCGAAGGCGCGGGCGAAGGAGGTCTGGGCCTGCAGCGAGTGCGACTGCGAGCTGACGAAACGACGGACCAGCGCTTCCTGCGCGGCTTCGTCCGGAGCGGCAGCGCTGGCGCTGCTGCTGGAGGTGCCGGTGGCGCCGCCGGCCAGGTCCTTCAGCTTGCCGAACTGGGCGTGGGCCGGCATCGACAGGGTGGCGGCCGCGATGGCAACGACGAGAGCGGTATTACGGATCATGGAAGAGTCCTTTGGGAGAGACGGCCGCGATGCGGCACGCAAGAAACGGGAAGCAGAGCGGTGCCGGGCTAACCCGGCACCCACCAACGTCAGCGGACCGCCTTGACGTTCAGCTCGTTGATCATCTGCTGGGCAGCCTTTTCCGCAGCCAGCTGCAGTGCATTGGTACGGGCGACGGTTTCGTTCGGGCCGGTACCGGAGAACTGCACCGGGCCCACCGACGACACGGTGCGCGGGAAGCGACCGGTCACGTCCAGCACCTTGCCGGTGACAGTGACGAACACGCGGGTGTTGCCGCTGGCCGGGTCACGGTCGCGCATGCCGACGTCGAGGGTGCCGACGGCGATGTACGGGATGTTCGCCGCGCGGATGCCGTTGGCGGTATCGCGCAGGGTGGCCGCGGACAGATCGTTGCCAGTGCTGAAGTCCTTGCGGATGCGCTCGATGCTGAGCAGGCCGCGCGACTCGCCTTCCACGTATTCGGCTTCAACCACTTCGTAGCCGGCGGCGCTGAAGGCACCGGTCATGGCCGTGTTGACTTCGGCGGCGTTGGCCACCTTCCAGCTGATGTTGTCGCTGCGGGCGGTAGTGCTGCCGCCGCTGGTGACCGACACCGAACCGTTCTGGTTGATGCTGCCGTTGGTGCTGACCGAGTTGCCGCGGAAGCTGTCGCCCTCACGGGTGTTCTCGCTGTAGCTGCTGCTGGCGTCGACACGGCGGTATTCCTTGTCCTGGAACGACTGCACGGTGTCCTGCGAGCGCGCCATGAACAGGAAGGTCAGCAGCGAGCGCTGTGCAGCGGTGGCACCGGCCACGGCCGAACCGGCATCCAGCTTGGTCTGCAGCAGGGTGGTGTTGATTTCGGCGCGGACGGTGACGCTGTAGGTCTTGGCCTTCTTGTCTTCGTTGTCCGACAGCTGCACGGCGCTGAGCACGTAGCGGTCGATTTCACCGAGGAACTCGGCGCGACGCGATTCGAACAGGCGCAGCTTGGCCGCACCGGATTCGGCGATGTACGCCTCCAGTGCATTGGCCTTGGCCTTGTTCAGGGCCTGCGCACGGGTATCGGCACTCAGGCGCAGGCTGTAGCTGGCCGAACCGGTACCGCGCGAGCTGGCGGTCTGCGCGGCGACCGGCGAGGCCACCGCCAGGGCGATGAGGATGAGCAGGATGGTACGCATCAACGACATGATTTGATCAACTCCTGGAGGGCTTGGGTCTGTTGCTGCAGCGGGCGTCCGCCGGGCTTCTGCTCGTCCAGCCAGGCGCGCGAGTCGGCGCGCTTGGCGGCGGCGCCGGCGAAGGCATCGAAGCCGGCCAGCAGGGTTTCGTAGCTGGCCGACCACTGGTCGACCTGCCACTGCGTGACCGGCACCACCTTGGTGGCGCCCTTGCGCAGCGGCTGTTCGAAGTACACCTTGCCGGAGAACGGCTCGGTGACCTTGGCGGTGAAGAAGGCGCCGAACAGCATCGTCTTCATCGCCGGGGTTTCACTGATGACGCCGTTCTTCAGCGCATCCACCTGCAGGCTGATGACGTAGTCGGCCTCGGGGATCTTCAGCTGGTAGACCTTGCCGTCGGCAAAGCGCGCGGCCATGGCACCGCCGATCGCCTGGCCCGAGGCCGGCGGCAGCAGGCCGACGCCGGTATTGGACGACAGCGTCTTGGACAGTTCATGGGCCAGCGTGGCGCGCAGCGGACCGGCCCACTTCGGGTCGGGCAGCTTGGCCAGCGTGGCGTCGGACAAGGTCACCGCACCCACCTGCAGGCGACGCGTGGCCGCTTCCGGCAGCTTGGCCTGGGCCAGGGTGGTGGCCAGCACCTGCGACAGGCTGGTATCGGCACCGCCGTACAGCAGATCGGCGACGATCGCATCGATATCGTCGCTGTCCGGGCGGTACTCCTGCACGTCGATGCGCTGCAGGGTAAGCGGATAGGAGGCGATCACCTGGCGCTCGCGGAAATCGAAGAACAGCGCCTGCAGTGCCACTTCCACCAGCACCTTGTACTGGTCACCGATCGGTTCGACCGACACCAGCTCGCGGTCCAGCGCAGCGGCCAGCACCACGGCACTGGTGGTGCCATCGAGCATCGCCACCGGCTGGTCGATCAGTTCCAGGTTGGCCGGCGCGCGGCGCTTGAGCGCCTGTGCCAGGGTCTGGTTGAGCGGAATCAGGCCACGCTTTTCCAGCACGGCATGCGCATGCGGGGTGGTCGCCTGTACGGCGGCGGCGTCAGCGGTATAGGCAAAACCGGCCCAGTAGGCCTGCTGCGATTTGTCTGCGGCCTGGCTGGCCAACGGCCATACGGCCAGGCACAGGGCATAGGCAAGCAGGCGCGCAAAAGCGCGCGGTGCGCTCTTCGTCCTTGAAAACATCCAACCGCTCCTCGGTCACGACACACGAATGACAGGCGCGAACACGCCCGCTGGGCGCGAAACATAGCCGCTCCGGGGCAAACCGACAAGTGCTGACCTTGTCGGCTTCAATTTTCCTGCGGCAGGCCGGCCCGTTGCCGCAGCAGGGTCCGCTCTGCCTGGTTCTGGCTCAACGCCGCTGCCGAGGCGAATGCGTCACGCGCGTCCTGCTCACGTCCCAGCTGCTGCAGCAGTTCGCCGCGCACCACCATCAGCGGTGCGTAGCCCTGCAGGCGTGGCTCGTCCAGCAGCGGCTGCAACAGCGCCCATGCCGCGAACGCGCCTTCGCTGCGCGACACCGCCACCACCCGGTTCAATGCCACCACCGGCGATGGCATTACCTGCAGCAGCTGCGCATACAGTGCAGCGATGCGCGCCCAGTCGGTGTCCTCGGCGCGCCGCGCGCTGGCATGGCAGAAGGCGATCCGTGCCTGCAGCACATAGGGGTCATCGCCGCCACCCGCCGACACCGCACGCGTCAGTGCCTGCTGGCCGCGTTCGATCTGCAACCAATCCCAGCGCGCCCGGTTCTGCTGGTCCAGCAGGATCGGCGCGCCCTGTGCATCCACCCGTGCCGCCGCACGCGAGGCCTGCAGTTCCATCAGCGCCAACAGCCCCAGCACCGGCGG
>NZ_JBFRFE010000269.1:0-5379 GCF_052114665.1 Stenotrophomonas sp. 2YAF22
CTCCCACGCACGCAGGGTGCACAGCACCTGTGCGGCGAAGGCTTCGTGGATCTCGTAGATATCGAAGTCCTGCAGGGTCAGGCCGTTGCGCTTGAGCATCTCCGGCACGGCCACGGTCGGYGCCATCAACAGGCCTTCGCCGTGCACGAAATCGACGGCCGACACGTGTGCGTCGCGCAGGTAGGCCTGCGGCTCGTGGCCATGCGCGCGCGCCCACTCTTCGCTGGCCAGCAGCACCGCGGCGGCGCCATCGGTCAGCGGGGTGGAGTTGGCTGCGGTCAGGGTGCCACGGCCGGATACCTTGTCGAAGGCCGGCTTCAGCGTAGCCAGCTTCTCCAGCGAGGTGTCGGCACGCAGGATGTTGTCGCGCTCGACGCCGCGGAACGGTGCGATCAGGTCATTGAAGAAGCCGCGCTCATAGGCTGCAGCCAGCTTCTTGTGCGAAGACACCGCCCACTCGTCCTGCGAGTCGCGCGAGATGTTCCACTCCTTGGCCATGTCCTCGCAGTGGTCGCCCATGCTCTTGCCGGTACGCGGCTCGGCCACGCCGGGAAACTCCGGCTTGAGTTCGGCGAACTTGAAGCCGGAGGTCAGTGCGCGGATCTTGTCGCCGGTGCTCTTGGCACGGTTGGCAGCCAGCAGGCGCGCGCGCAGCTTCTTGCCGTACACGATCGGCACGTCGGAGGTGGTGTCCGAACCACCGCCGATGCCGGACTCGATCTGGCCCAGGGCGATCTTGTTGGCAACGGTGATGATGCTGTCCAGCGAGGTGCCGCAGGCGCGCTGCAGGGTGATGCCGGGGGTCAACGGCGACAGGCCCGAGGACAGCGTGGCTTCGCGGCCCAGGTTCCAGTCGCTGGAGTGCTTGATGACCGCACCCATCGCCACTTCGCCCAGCTGCTGGCCGTGCAGGCCGAAGCGCTCGACCAGCGCTCCCAGCGTACGCACCGACATGCCGAGGTTGCCGACATCCGAATACGCGGTGTTCTGCCGGCAGAACGGAATGCGGACGCCACCGAGGATGGCGACGGGACGAGCGTTGGGCATGGAGATACCTGGCATGGATGAGGGTGTCTGCAACATGGCCTGCACGACAGAGCAGGCATAATGGGGCCAAGTGTAGCTGCCGCCCTGTGATGGGCCAACCGTGGAACCATGAGCAAACCCGACCCTGCGATGAATGCCCTTGGCGTGCTGGCCCTGGAACTGGCCGGCGGCGAAATCCCCCGCCAGGCGGTGCTCAGCGCTGAACAGGCCGGTGAACTGGCCGAACGCGTCGGCCGCGACCTGTCCAAGCTGGTGCCACAGGTGGCCGAGCTGGACCTGGTGTTCGCCGCCGCCCATTTCGATCCGGCCGAAGTGCTTCGCCCGGGCTGGCCGATCCATCGCCGCCTGGAAGAACTGCAGATGCGCGCGCCCGGTAGCAACCAGGGCCCGCGCGTGCTGGCCTTCGGCGCCGACGCCAGCGGTGATGTGCCGCTGCCGTTCCAGGCCGACGCTACCCTGGTAGGCGGTGGCCTGCGGGTGGTGCCGTTCCTGCTGACCGGTACCGACGTGGCCACCACGACAGCCGTGGCCGATGCCCTGGAAGAGGTGCTGCTGGCCAATGGCATGGCCCATGCCGATACCGCGCTGATGGCACAGAACACGTTCGGTGCGCGCGTGGAGCACGCACGCTATTTCACCGTGAACGACCTGGCCGCGATGATGTCGATGCAGTACGACAACCAAGGCCTGGCCGCACTGTGGCCGCTGATTGAAACCGCGATCATGGCCCCGGGCCAGGACGAGTGGCTGAGTGACGCACCCGAGCCGTTGCTGCGCTATACGCAGGGCGAAGCGCGCATGGCGCTGTTCGACCCGGCCGGCTGGTGCGCGCATTACAACCACGGCAAGGGCGACTGCGAGCGCCTGCAGGGCATCTACGAGCAGTTCCTGATGCGCCAGCGGCAGATGGCCGCGGTGCTGGAAGCGCACGGTGTGCCGGTGCTGTTCGTGCATTGCGAAGCCGGGCAGGACGCGCGCGAGCTGCTGGCGCGCTAACGTCCAGGTAATGCCGCCGGGCCATGCCCGGCGGATCAACTGAAAAACGCCGGCTTGCGCCGGCGTTTTCGTTTTCTTACGGTGCCTTGTTGATTACCGCGCACGCCAGTCGCGCACCGGCGTTGCCGGTCGGCTGGGTCTTGTAGTCGTCCGCGTCGGCGTGGACGATCAGGCCGCGGCCGATGATGTCGAAATCATCACCCTTGCCGATGTTGACGTTGCTCGACACCGGACCATCAATGGTGGCTACGCCCTTGTCGTCGGCCTTGATGTTGGGCATGTCGCCACCGTGGTGCGGATCAGTGGCCACGTTGCCGTGGTCCTGCTTGCCCGGATTGAAGTGGCCACCGGCGCTCATGCCGTCCGGCGCGCTGCAGTCACCCTTCTCGTGGATGTGGAAGCCGTGCTCGCTGCCCGGCTTCAGGCCACTGATCTGGCCGGATGCGTGCACCTTGCCGTCGACCAGCTTGAAGGTGATCGAGCCCTTGGTTTGATTGCCCTGGGTCGGTGCCAGTTCGGCAGTGGCCGAGGCATCGGCTGCCGGGGCCGCTGCGGTAGCCGGTGCAGTGGCCGGATCGGCCGGCGCTGCCGAACCTTCGGCCGGGGTGGTGGCCGGGGCTTCGGCTGCCGGCGCTGCCGGCTGCTGGTTGCAGGCGGCAAGGCCCAGTGCAGCGATGGCCGCGAACAGCGAAGTGTGGATCAGACGCATGGAAACTCTCCTTGGGAAATGCCGGTGGTGTGATCAGCGGGTTACCCGGATCACGCCGCAGGCGATGCGGACGCCGGCATTGCCGGCGGGCTGGCTGCGATAGTCGTCGGCCCTGGCATGCACGACCAGTGCACGCCCGGCGATATCCGTGGCGGCGCCTCCGCCCAGGGTAACGCCCTTCAGATGCACATCGATGTTGGCGCGGCCCTGCGCGTCTGCCTGCAGGTTGTCGATGTCACCGAGGTGGTGCTTGCCGCTGCCGGCACGACCGTGCGCGACGCCGGCGGGATTGAAGTGGTTGCCGGCGCTGCTGGCGTCCACCGCGCTGCAGTCACCGCGCTCATGGATGTGGAAACCGGCCTGCTGCATCGGCTGCAGGCCGCCGACCAGGCCGGTCAAGTGCACGCCACCGCTTTCGGTCTTCAGCACCAGACGGCCGCTGACGATGCTGGCCGAGGCTGGCGCCAGGTTGGCTTCGGCCAGCTGGGCCACGGGCGTGGTGACCACCGGCGGCGGTGTGGGCTGCGGCTTCTTCGGTGCGCTGCCACAGGCAGACAGGAGCACGGCAGCGGACAGCGGCAGAAGGGCGAAGGACAAACGCATCGAGGACTCCTTGCAGGTAACACTACGGACGGCATCGTCCATGGAGGATCAACAGTTCGGCAAGCGGGTGCGAGGATCGCGTGCAGGCACCGTTCAATGGCCGCCGCGGCGGCGACCGGCGCCCAGCTTGCGGGTAAGCGTATTGCGGCCGAGGCCCAGGCGCGCGGCGGCTTCGGCGCGACGACCGTGGGTGATCTGCAGGGCGGCCTCCAACAGGGCGTGGTCGACCCGTTCGCGCACCTGCGCGTGCAGGCCCTCGGTGCCCTCGGCCAGCTGCCGGCGTGCCCATTCGGACAGCAGCGCTTCCCATTGGCCCGGGTCACCGGCGGCCGTGCTGCTGCGCCGGCTGCGGGCACGGTTGAGCGCGGTATCGACATCAGCCACACCGATGGTATCGGCGGCGGCTAGTGCGGCCATGCGCCAGCACACGTTTTCCAGTTCGCGGACGTTGCCCGGCCAGTCGTGCTCGCGCAGCGCCTGCAGGGCGGCGGCGGTCAGCCGCTTGGGCGGCGTATCGAGCCTGCGCGCGGCAGCCGCCAGGAACGTGGTGGCCAGTTGCGCGATGTCCTCGCGGCGCTCGCGCAGCGGCGGCAGCTGCAGGCGCACCACGTCCAGGCGGTGCAGCAGATCGGCTCGGAATTTTCCCTGCGCGACCAGTCCTTCCAGATCCTGGTGGGTGGCGGCGACCACGCGCACATCGACGCGGATCAGTTCGCGTCCGCCCACGCGGAAGAATTCGCCCTGGGCGAGCACGCGCAGCAGGCGCGTCTGCAACGGCAACGGCATGTCGCCGATTTCGTCGAGGAACAGGGTGCCGCCATTGGCCTGCTCGAAGCGGCCGATGTGGCGCCGCTGCGCGCCGGTGAACGCACCGGCCTCGTGGCCGAACAACTCGCTTTCCAGCAGCTCGGCGGGAATGGCGGCGGTGTTCAGCGCGACGAACGGATGCTGCGCACGCGGCGATTCGCGGTGCAGCGCGTTGGCCACCAGCTCCTTGCCGGTACCGGTTTCGCCGATGATCAGCACCGCCAATGGCGCCTGCGCGAGGCGGCCGATGGCGCGGAACAGCGCGCGCATCGGTGGCGTATCGCCCACCAGTTGCGGCGGCTGGTCGCTGGCGGCTTCTGCGGCGGGCGTCGGCGCGGCCATGGCCGGCGCCACCGCAGGCAGTACGCGCTGGGCCAGTGCCACCGCGTCGTCCAGATCGAACGGCTTGGACAGGAACTCGTGCGCACCGCCGCGGAACGCACCGGCGGTACTGGCGACGTCGGTGTAGGCCGACATCACCACCACCGGCAGCTGCGGCAGCGCGGCCTTCAGCTTGTCCAGCAGCACCAGGCCATCGTCGCCGGGCATGCGCACGTCGGTGAACAGCAGCGCAGGCGGCGGGCTATCAGCCAGCGCCTGCAGTGCGGGGGCGGCGCTGTCGAAGTCGACCACCTGGTAGCCGGCCTCACGCAGCGCGGTGCACAACACGAAGCGCACGGCGCGGTCATCGTCGACCACCCAGATGCACGGCGCGGACGAGGAAGACTCAGACATCGCGCGGGGCCTCCTCGGCGGCGACGGTGCCGTTGCCGATCGGCAGCAGCAGGGTGAATACGGTATGGCCCGGGCGCGACCGGTAGGTCAGCGTGCCGCGATGCTCGCGCGCGACCTGCTGGGCCAGCGCCAGGCCCAGGCCAGTGCCTTCGGCGCGACCACTGACCAACGGCAGGAACAGGTGTTCGGCCAGTTCTTCGGGCACGCCACAGCCGTCGTCAGCAATTTCCAGCCGCAACGCCAGGGTGTGCAGCTGCTCGGCGATGCGCACACCGTGTTCAACGCGGGTGCGCAGGGTGATGTTGCCGGCACCGGCCTGGATGGCATTGCGCACCAGGTTCCATACCGCCTGGGTGAGGCGATCGGCGTCGCCATCGAATTCGGGGATGCTGGGGTCGTAGTCGCGCTGCAGGCGCACCGCCCAGCCGGCCTCGTTCTCGGCCAGGCGCAGCACGCGCTCCAACGCGGCGTGGATGTTCAGC
>NZ_JBFRFE010000270.1:0-5377 GCF_052114665.1 Stenotrophomonas sp. 2YAF22
GCACGCGTCCGGTTGCCGGGGGTGGCGCTCAGCCGCCGCGCAGATTGCCCAGGCGCGGTGTGCTGCGGCCCAGCGGCATCTTCAGCTTGCCGATCGACAGGATGCGCGCTTCTGCGATCCGGTCAGCCGCGCGCTGCGGGGCGATGTTCTCGCGCTGCGACAGCTCGAAGATGCGCGTCAGGTTGTGGTAGATGCTGCGGATCAGCCGCATCGCGCGCTCGCGGTTGTAACCGTCGATTTCCAGCGACACGTTCATCACGCCACCGGCGTTGACCGCGTAGTCCGGCGCATACAGGATGCCGCGCGCATGCAGCTCGTCGCCGATCTCCAGGCTGGACAGCTGGTTGTTGGCGGTGCCACAGATGATCTTCGCCTTGATCCGCGGCAGCGTGTCGGCGTTGATCGCGCCTTCCAGCGCGCACGGCGCGAACACGTCGGCGTTCACTTCGTGGATCTCGTCCGGCTTGACTGCCTCGGCGCCGAAATCGTTGACCGCACGGTCCACCAGCGCGCTGTCCAGATCGGTCACGTACAGCTTGGCGCCACGGTCGCGCAGCAGCTTCACCAGTTCCATGCCGATATGGCCCAGGCCCTGCACCGCGATACTGGTCTTGCCCACTTCCTCATGGCCGAACTTGAAGCGCATCGAGGCCATCAGCGCCTGCAGCGCGCCATAGGCGGTGAACGGGGCCGGATCTCCCGAGCCGCCATGGACCTGGTGCACGCCGGTGACGAACTGGCTCTCCAGGTAGATGTTCTCCATGTCGTTGACGTCGGTGCCGACGTCCTCGGCCGTGATGTAGCGACCGCCCAGCGAATCGACATAGCGGCCGAACGCGCGGAACAGCACTTCGGTCTTGTCGGCCTTGGGGTCGCCGATGATCACCGCCTTGCCGCCACCGACATTGAGACCGGCCAGCGCATTCTTGTAGGTCATCGTGCGGCTCAGCCGCAGCACATCGGCCAGCGCATCGTCGGTGCTGGCGTAGGGGCGCATGCGCACCCCGCCCAGGGCGGGGCCCAGGGTGGTGTTGTGGATGGCGATGATCGCCCGCAGGCCGGCATCCTGGTTGTGGCAGAACACCACCTGTTCGTGGCCGGTGGTTGCGAGGGTTTCGAATAGCATGGGGTCTCCGATGGCGCGATCTGCGGTGAACTGCGGCGAACTGCCAATGAACGGTAGGGTCCGAAAACAAAAAAAGCGACGTCGTCGGTACAGGGGGACGGGTCGCGCGGCGCCATTCTAGTCCATTCGCCCGGGATATGCCGTCGACGCCGGAGGGGTCCGGGTTAAAGAAGATGAAAGTGCGGCCGATGCTGCGACGACGGCAGGTGGCCGGATGTGATGAAGGTGCAGGGGCAGGCCGTGGCAGCAGCAGGACAACGACAGGGTGGGCGGCGATGACCGCAGCGTGGTGGCGATCCGTGCTCCGTTGGCTGTCGCAGCTGACCGGGCAGGCCCCGGCACGTCTGGCCGCAGYCCCCCGCCAGGCCGTGGCCGCTGCGGCGGCCAGTCTGCAAGGTGACGCCTTGCCGGCGGCCGAGGTCGCCGCTCACCTGCAGCGCGGACTGCACGCGCTGGCCCTGTATCCGCGCTTGGCAGGCGAACCGGCGGCGGTCAGCGCATCGGGTCTGGCCGAAGCGGTGGACCGTGCACTGCGGGACCGCGACTGGGCCACCCGGCAGCTGCCGCGACGGCCGCAACTGCTGCCGCAGCTGATCCAGACGGTCAATGACGACGTTGCGTCTGCGCGGGTGATGGCCTCCATCATCGGCCAGGATCCGGTGCTGACCGGCAATCTGCTGCGGATTGCCAACAGCCCGGTCTACAAGGTGCACGAGCGGCCTGTGGAAAGCCTGCAGCGGGCGGTGACCCTGGTCGGCACCGAAGGTGTGCGGCAGATCATCAGCGCAGTGCTGGTGCAGCCGGTGATGCAGGTGCAGTGCGAGGTGTTCCCGCAGTTCAGTTCGATCATCTGGGAGCACGCTCTGCTGGCGTCGCGCGCGGCCGCCGACCACGCCCGCACGGTCACCTTCGGCGATGCCTTCGCTGCGCAATGGCTGGGCCTGGTGCAGGGCCTGGGTGCGGCGCTGGTCATGCGTCAACTGCTGCAGGAAGCACAGGCGCGTGGCGAAGAGGTGGAGCCGGCGCTGGCCCTGCAGTTGCTGCAGCAGTGGTCACTACCGCTGGCACAGCGGGTGGCTGCCGCCTGGGAACTGCCCGAACCGGTGCATCAGGCGCTGGCACCTGACGCTGATGGTCCGCTGGCCGACAGCCTGCGCCTGGCCAGCGCCGCCGCGGCGGCCAGTCTGCTGTGCCGGCACGGGCATGCCAGCCWGGGCCGCATGCTGGCCTTGCTGGAACAGTTGCCGGCAGCGCCGCCGCACGCGCTGCGCTGGATCTGGCGGCGCCTGCATGGGCGCAATGTGGAAACCCTGGACGAAAGCCTGCACGGCGATGGCGAGGGGGCCGCCCCCTGATCGTTACAGCTGGGATTCCAGCGGCAACCAGCTGATCACCCGTGCCGTCCAGCGTTTGCCGAGACTGCTGCCGGGCTCGGCATCGACCCAGTGCGGCGGCGGCTCGCGCTGCAACCAGCGCAGTTCGTCATCAGCGCCCAGTGCCAGCCACCAGCTGTGTTCCGGGCTGGCCAGGCGCAGGTATTCCGAGCGCAGCTGTGCGCCCAGCACTGGGTCGTCGAACAGCACGCCCATCTCGGTGTTGAGATAGGCCGAACGCGGATCGAGGTTGAACGATCCGACGAACCCGCGCCGGTCGTCGACCAGCAATGCCTTGGTGTGCAGGCTGGCGCCGCTGCTGCCGAACAGGCTGCCGTCACCGGCCTGGCCGTTCGCCTTCAGTTCGTACAGCTGCACGCCGGCCTTCAGCAGCGGCACCCGGTAGCCCATGTAGCCACCGTGCACGGCAGCCACATCGTTGGCCGCCAGCGAGTTGGTCACCACGCCTACCTGGGCGCCACGGCCGGCCATCGCCGAAAGTCCGTCCAGCCCTTCGCTGCCGGGGACGAAGTACGGCGAGATCAACAGTGCCTTGTAGCGCGTCGACTGCAGCTGCCGGACCAGTTCGGTGACCAGCCAGTCGTCGTGCGCATCGCCGTGGTGCTTCATCGGTGGATCGGACACGATCCGTACCTGCCTGCTCCAGTGCAGCGGCTCCGGGCTGGCACGCTGGCGCTGGCGCGACTCGGCCACGCGCTGCAGGTACGGTTGGGCCTGCGCATGCAGCGCGTCCAGATCGGACTGGCGCACCAGCTGGCGCAGCTGTGCATCGGTATAGGTCGCCAGCGCCGAGATCGGAATCGCCGCGTCGCTGTTCCAGTAGTCGTCGAAGATCTGGTTGGCCTGCTGCACGGCCGGGCCGGCCACCACGAGGTCCAGGTCCTGGAAATTCACGTCGCTGCGCGCGCTGAAGTATTCCTCGCCGATGTTGCGGCCACCCACGATCGCGATGCGTCCGTCGGCGATCCAGCTCTTGTTGTGCATGCGGTGGTTCACGCTGAAGGCGCGTTGCACCAGCTCCAGCGTGCGGGCGATGCCGCTGCGGTTGCGGAACGGGTTGTACAGGCGAAGCTCGATGTTGGGATGCGCATCGAGCGCCATCATCAGCGCATCCTTGTCCTTGGCATTCATGTCATCAAGCAGGATGCGCACGCGCACGCCACGKTCGGCMGCGTCGTACAGCGCCTTGGCCATCAAGTGGCCGATCAGGTCGTCGTGCCAGATGTAGTACTGCAGGTCCAGGCTGCGGCCGGCGTGCTCGGTGATCATCGCGCGGGCAGCGAACGCATCCATGCCATCGCTGAGGAAGGCCACGCCCGACTGCCCGGGATGGGCGGCCTGCAGGGGCATCATCTGCCGATCAATGGGCGTCTGCGAAGGTTGCAGTGGCAGTACCTGCGATGCTTCGCCGCGCGCCTGCGGGGCCAGGTGGTCGGCCAGCAGCAGGCCGGACAGGACCAGCAGAAGCAGTGCGGCGATGATGATCGCGGCGACGCGCAGCAGGCGTCGCCATAGGGGTTTGCGCAGACTCATGACGCCGATGGTAGATCCACGTCACGCCTGGAGGTAGATCCACGCCATGCGTGGATGACCTGTCACCGGTAGATCCACGCCATGCGTGGATGAAGCGCCGTGGCTCAGAACCGCTCGTCGCTGCCCAGATAGCGCCACTGGCCCACGGCCAGCGGGCCCAGCGCCACCCGGCCGATGCGCAGGCGGCGTACGGCCACGACCTGCAGGCCGGCAGCCGTCACCGCAGTCCTCAGGCCCTTCGCGGTCAGTCCCTTGCCTGCAAAACGCAGGCGCTGCTCGCTCTGCCAGCTGACCTTCGGGCCGCCTGCTTCATGCTGCAGCCGGGCCATCAGCCACGGGCCACGTTCCGGGCCGCCTTCAGCCACTTCGACCAGGTACTCCTGTTCGGTGCGGCCCAGGTTGCGCTGCAGGTGCGCGAGCACCGCCGGATCCTGGCTGACCACCACCAGCCCGTTGTCGTCGGCCGGCAGCGAGGATGCCAGCTGCAGGCCGTGGAAGTGCCGCTGCAGCGGGCGGATGTCACTGGCATCCAGTTCGCTGCGGGTCTCGGTGCGGATCAGCGCGCACAGGGCATCGGCCGGCACGCCAGCCGGTTTGTGCAGCAGCATGCTGGCGCGCTCTGCCTTGCTGTCGCTGGCCTGCTCGGCCACCACGATGCTGGCGCTCTCGTCCACCGGGCGCTGCGGCTGTTCCACCACTTCGCCATCGACGCTGACCCAGCCGCCCTCGATATAGCGCCGCGCTTCACCACGCGGGATGCCGAGCAGGGCGGACAGGCGTTTGTCGAGTCGGGTCGGTTCCATGGCGAAAGGTCGGGCAGGGGGCGCGCAGTGTAGCCGCTACGCCGGCTCAGCGCTGGCCGCGGTTGGCCAGCTCGGTCAGGTACAGGCGGGTATCGAACTCCAGCTGCAAGTAATCCGGCTCCATGTGCTGGCACAGCTGGTAGAAGGCCTTGTTGTGGTCGGCCTCCTTCAGATGGGCCAGCTCGTGCACCACGATCATGCGCAGGAAGGCGGCTGGCGCCTGCCGGAACACGGTGGCGATGCGGATCTCGCGGCTGGCCTTGAGCCGGCCGCCGTGTACACGGGAAATGGCGGTGTGGGTGCCCAGGGCATGCTTGATGACCTCCAGCGTGTTGTCGTAGCAGACCTTGTTGAGCGGCACCGACTTGCGCAGGTAGCGGTCCTTCATGTCCAGGGTGTAGTCGTACAGCTGGCGGTCGCTGCGCACCTCATGCGGGTCGGGGTAGCGCTGCTGCAGCCAGGGGCCGAGCTTGCCCTGCGCCAGCAGATCGCTGACCTGGGCGAMCAGGGGTTCGGGGTAG
>NZ_JBFRFE010000271.1:0-5373 GCF_052114665.1 Stenotrophomonas sp. 2YAF22
CTGCAACCGCAGGGCAGCTGATCGCAGCGCGCGCCTTCCTCGCCGTGGGTGCGGCGGCGATGATGCCGGCCACGCTGGCCTTGATCGGGCTCAGCTTCCATGAAGAACGCGAGCGCAACATCGCCATCGCGATCTGGGGTTCGGTGGCCATCGTCGGTGCGGCGCTGGGGCCGATCATCGGTGGCTTGCTGCTGCAGCACTTCTGGTGGGGCTCGGTGTTCCTCATCAACGTGCCGGTGGTGGTGGTCGCCTTCATCGCGACCCTGTTGCTGGCACCGGAAGGGCAGCGCGACAGCACCCGCCCATGGGACCTGCTGTCCTCGCTGCTGGCACTGGCAGCGCTGTCGGGCCTGGTACTGGCGATCAAGTCACTGATCGCCACGCCGCCCTCGTACAGCGTGGGAGCGGTCTCGCTGCTGCTGGCGGTCATCTCCGGCATCGCCTTCAGCCGCCGCCAGCAGCAGTTGCCGTATCCGCTGCTGGATTTCGCCATCTTCCGTAATCCGGCCTTCCTTGCCGGCACCCTGTCGGCGGTGTTCACCCTGTTTGCGATGGCCGGGCTGCAGCTGCTCACCACCCAGCGTTTCCAGCTGGTGGCCGGCCTCAGCCCGTTGCAGGCCGGCCTGCTGGTATCGGTGGCGGCGCTGGGCAGCCTGCCCAGCGCGTTGCTGGGCGGCAGCGTGCTGCATCGCGTCGGCCTGCGGCCACTGATCTGCGGTGGCCTTGCGGCCGGTGCGGTAGGTGTGGGCGTGGTGGCGCTGGGCTTCCCACATGGGCTGGGCTGGGTGGTGGCCGGCATGGCGATCACCGGCTTCGGCATGGGTGCTGCCATCTCGGTGGCGTCCACCGCCATCCTCAACAACGTGCCGCCGCATCGTGCGGGCATGGCCTCGTCGGTGGAGGAAGTGTCCTACGAGTTCGGCGGCCTGCTGGCCGTCGCGCTGCTGGGCAGCCTGAGCGCTGCGATGTACGGCGCTTTCCTGCCGGAGTCGGCGGGTATTCCCGCCGCGGCGCGCGAGGGCTTCACCCAGGCGCTGCACGTGGCGCGTGAGGTGGGGCAGGGCGAGTGGTTCGCGCTGGCCACCGCGGCCTACGATCGCGGTTACCAGATCGTGCTGCTGGTGATCAGTGCGGTGCTGGCGGCCGGCGCGGTGATCATCGCGCGCCTGCTGCGTGGACGCGCCGGTGGCCGCGACGGCGCCGCCGATCGCGTAAAATAACGGCATGAGAACCAGCAAGCGCGAGCGCATCCTCGACGCCGCCGTCAGCGTGATCAACCGCGACGGCGTGCGTGCGGTCACCTTTGAATCGGTGGCGGCCGAGGCGCAGTTGACCCGTGGCGGCCTGCTGTACCACTTTCCTTCGCGCGAAGCGTTGCTGCGCGGCATCGACGAGCACCTGGTGCAGAGCTGGGAAGCATCGATGGAGGTGCTGCTGGGCAAGTCGGCCGGCGAGGCCACTGCGCTGGAGCGCTACCAGACCTTCGTGCGTGTGTCGGCGCAGAGTGCCACCCGTGCCGAGCTGATGTTCATGCTGGACTCGGTGGACCCCGAATTCCCCAGCGAGCGGCCGTGGGCACCGGTGGTGCAGCGCTGGGCGCCTTCGCCACCGGCCGCCGGCAGCGACGATCCGGCGGCGCTGGATAATTTCGTGGCGCGGCTGGCCGCCGATGGCCTGTGGATCTACGAGGCCATGTACGAAGGCCAGCTGGACGAGAACGTGCGCGCGCAGGTGACCGAACGGATCGGCGGGCTGCTCTCTCCCGAGCGGTCCCGCAAGGCGTAGCAGCCAGTCCGTCCGCTGAGGGCGCCCGTCAGGCAGGCGGATGCCCGTGCAGGCCATCCCCCTGCAGCCGCTCCGGGTGGGTATACACGTTGAAGCCTTCTTCGCGGGCGAAGCCCACCAGGCACAGGCCGGCACTGCGGGCCAGATCGATGGCCAGCGCAGTGGGGGCCGAGACGGCGGCCAGTACGCTGGCACCGGCGCGCGCGGCCTTGCTGACCATTTCGTAGCTGGCACGGCTGGATACCACCAGCAGGCCGCCATCGATGCTGTGTTCGTTGTGGTGCAGTGCACCGATCAGCTTGTCCAGCGCATTGTGGCGGCCGACGTCTTCGCGCACCCAGCCGATGCGGCCACTGGCATCGGCCCAGGCCGCTGCATGGGTCGAACCACTGGCAGCATTCATCGGCTGGCGTAGGGCCAGCCCAGCCAATGCCCGCTGCAGTGCAGCCGTCTGATACGTGCGGCGGTCCTTTACCGGAGGCAGCGGACGCAGCACGTCCTCCAGCTGGCGTGCACCGCACAACCCACAGCCGCCGCGACCCGGCAGCAGGCGCCCGTTGTCAGGATCCAGTGCGGCGCYGGGGGCGTCGGCGGACACGCTCATATTCAGCTCGATGCCCTCCAGTTGTGGCTGCACCTGGATGGACAGCAACTGGTGAGGACGCTCGATCAACCCTTCGCTGAGCGAGAAGCCCAGCGCGAAATCCTCCAGGTCGCATGGCGTGGCCATCATCACCGCGAAGGCGGCACCGTTGTAGCGCATCACCACCGGCACTTCTTCGGCGATCACGTCCACCTGTTGCTCCTGCCCCGCGCTACGCCAGCGCTGCAACGTGCGCAGTGCCGTGCCGGCGGGCGGAGGGGAGGGCGGCGTCGATCCTGGCATGCGGCACATCCTGGGCAAAGCAGAAGGGCAGGCTACGCCCGCAGAATAACGCAGCCATCCAGTGAAGACGCGGCGGTAACCGTTGCCATGGCAGCCTGCGTTACCACAGTCGGGCTATGGCGCCGCGGTTGCCGGCGTGCTTGACTGGCCACGGCAGCCGGGCGCGGGCCCGGCACTGCAGGCAGGCACTCCACCAACGCAGGTTCCCGACCATGTCCGAACAGAAGCCGCCGCGTTACAAGCCCTACAACCAACCGGCAGGCGGCTGGGGGGCCGCCGGTGCGACCGCCAAGGTGCTGCTGCAGCAGAGCGTGATCGGCAAAGGATCGAAGGCACTGCTGGCGATGAACCAGCCGGGTGGCTTCAAGTGCCCCAGCTGCGCGTTCCCCGATGCCGACCACCGCAAGAAGCTGGAATTCTGCGAGAACGGCGCCAAGGCCTTGGCCTGGGAAGCGACCCAGCACCGGGTGACCCGCGAGCTGTTCGCCCAGCACACCGTCACCGAGCTGATGGCGCAGACCGACTATTGGCTGGAGCTGCAGGGCCGGTTGACCGAGCCGATGCGCTACGACGCCGCCACCGATCACTATGTTCCCTGCGAATGGGACGAGGCGTTCGCGCTGATCGGCCGGCATCTGCAGGCTTTGGATAACCCTGACCAAGCCGAGTTCTACACCTCCGGCCGCACGCCCAACGAAGCAGCGTTCCTGTATTCGATCTTCGTGCGCGAGTTCGGCACCAACAACTTCCCGGACTGCTCGAACATGTGCCACGAGCCGACCAGCCGGGGCTTGCCGCCGGTGATCGGCGTGGGCAAGGGCACCATCGTGTTGGACGACTTCGAACACGCCGAGGCGATCTTCGTGATGGGCCAGAACACCGGCACCAACTCGCCGCGGATGATGAGCAACCTGGTGGAAGCACGCAAACGCGGCGTGCCGATCGTGGCGGTCAACCCGATGCCGGAGCGTGCCCTGATCCGCTTCACCGAACCGCAGGACGTGGTGCAGATGGCCACCTTCGGTTCCACCGAGATCACCAGCGAGTTCGTGCACGTCCGCATCGGCGGCGACCTGGCGCTGATCAAGGGCATGATGAAGGTGATGTTCGAGCGCGAGGCCCAGGGTGAGCAGGTGCTGGATCATGCCTTCCTGGCCGAACACACCGTTGGCCTGGAGGCGCTGCGCGAGGACGTGCTGGCGCAGGACTGGGATGAGATCGTGCGGGTGTCGGGCATCGCGCAGGAACAGATCCGGCGCTGCGCGGAGATCTACATCCGTTCGCAGGCGACGGTCATCTGCTATGGCATGGGCCTGACCCAGCACCAGCAGGGGTCGCGGCTGCTGCAGCAGGTGGCCAACCTGTTGTTGCTGCGCGGTAATTTCGGCAAGCCGGGCGCGGGTATCGGTCCGATCCGTGGCCATTCCAACGTGCAGGGCGACCGCACCGTCGGCATCGACGAGAAGCCCACGGCGCGCTACCTGGATCGCGTGCAGCAGGTGTTTGGTTTCGATCCGCCGCGCGAGCACGGCCACCATGTGGTCGAGTCGATCGCGGCGATGCTCGATGGCAGTGCCAAGGTGTTCATCGGCATGGGCGGTAACTTCATCCATGCCGTGCCCGATACCGAGCGCGCCTACCAGGCCATGCGCAAACTGGAACTGACCGTGGGCATCGCCACCAAGCTCAACCGGGGGCATCTTGTGCACGGTCGCGACGCGCTGATCCTGCCGGTGGTGGCGCGCTCGGAGTGGATCCGCACGCCGAAGGGCGAGCAGTTCGTCACCATCGAAGATGCGATGTCCAACGTGACGGCGTCGCGCGGCGTGCTGGAGCCGGCCAGCGACCACGTGCTGCCGGAGGTGGAGATCGTCTGCCGGATGGCGATGGCAACGTTGCCGGGCAGCAAGGTGGACTGGGCCGCTTACATGCACGATTACGGCCCGATCCGCGACTTGATCGCCGCCGTCTACCCGGACATCTACGCAGGCTTCAACGAGCGCATCCAGGCACTGCACGGCTTCCACCTGGATATTCCACCGCGCCGGCGCGTGTGGCCGACGCCGAACGGCAAGGCCAACATCCTGGTCATGCCGGGCCTGGAAGTGAACACGGTGGTCGATGACCCGGAGATGCTGCGGCTGGCCACGGTGCGTTCGCACGACCAGTACAACACCACCATCTACAGCTACAACGATCGCTACCGCGGTGTGTACAACGACCGCATGGTGGTGTTCATGAACATCGAAGACCGTYTGGCGCGCGGGCTCGRCAAGGAAGCCCTGGTGAGCCTGGAAACGATCAGCGACGATGGTGTGACGCGGCGCATCGAAGGCCTGACCGTGCTTGACTATCCGATGCCGCGCGGTGCGCTGGCCGGCTACTACCCGGAGCTGAACCCGCTGCTGCCGCTGGACTACTACGACCGCATCAGCGGCACGCCGGCGGCGAAGTCCATTCCGGTGCGGATGCGTGCGCAGGTCGAGGTGCCCGCGTAAGGCCCCGCCCTTACGATTTCTCGTTGTCGCTCAGCACGATGCTGCCATCCAGCAGCACAGGAACCATCTGGGTCCAGCCCTTGGCGTTGTAGTCGAGGCTGACCAGGTACACCCAGCCGCGCGCTGCGTCTTCGGCAGGCGGCGCCGCGCCGGCGGTGAAGCGCTGCAGGCTGACCTCGGAGACCACGAAGTCATCGCTGGGAT
>NZ_JBFRFE010000272.1:0-5367 GCF_052114665.1 Stenotrophomonas sp. 2YAF22
AGTTGGAGGCGGCATGGGAGGAATGGTCGCTCTCTACAAAATGGCCGGTCACTAAAGATCTCGTGCTTCGGGATCGAGACGAAAGCGCGGCTCAAGTGCTGAGGTGGCTAAGAGGTGGAGCATCCGTATTGTCGCTGCAGTCAACGTCATCTGAGGAAGTCGTGGCGTTTATTTGGGCGACATTGAGCGAGTTGCCTGAAGAGTCAGCGCTCAGTTATCGTGCGCGCTGCCTTGTAGTGAATGAAGCGGCGGCGCGAGCCCTTAAGGGAGCTGCTGCGCCCCTCATTCTTATCCTGACCGATCCAAATCCTGGATTGGCAGAGGCGCTGGCGAAGAACGGGCACTTCGTTGCGCAAGTCTACGACCAAACAACCGAARGAAACGACGGCGTACTAATACTGGAGCGCCCCTCGAGAGAAGGTATCGCAGCAGCGCTGATCTTGGCTGGGGTCTCTGAAGATCAAGCCAGATCGCTCGCACGCGATAGCGCTCGAAACTTGACAGTCCTGAGGCGGCGAATGCCGGCTGCGGCGGGACGGAACCCGCCCAGATGGGCTGAAGCTCCAGCTCCGCGAGCGCTGCTCGCGGCGCTGGTTGCAGGTGGCTGGGATGAGGATCACCAAGCTGACAGGGACTGTCTGTCTGAACTGGCAGGATCCTCCTACGAACAGTTCGTGGAAGAAGTACGCCCCTACTTCAGTAGGTTCGACAGCCCACTTCAGAAGATTGGCACGRCTTGGCGAGTAGCATCACCATCCGATGCATGGCATCTGCTTGCCAGCTCCTTGACTAGTGCGCTGATCGATCAGCTCGGCGCATCCGCAATTGTTGTCTTGGGTGAGCTCGATCCCCGCTTCAACATGGATCCAAGCGAGAGGTGGCTGGCACGAGTGAAGGGTGTGGGGACTCAATATTCCCCCATGCTACGCCATGGTATAGGCCGAACGCTGATCCTGTTAGCACTGTACTGGGACCGTGTCGTACTCGTTCCAGATGCGCGATCGCGCACTGATACCATCGTCTCTCAGTTGTTGGATCGCGCCGATGAGCATCGCTGGTGGTCCCTGGCGAGAGATTTTCGCCTCTTGGCGGAAGCGTCCCCATCTTCTCTCCTCTCCGCGATTGAAGACAGCTTGAATGACGTGCCTCAAACTATCACGGTCCTTTTTGATAATAGTGAGACGGGGGCTTTTGGCGCGGAGTACCTCTCCGATCTGATGTGGGCGCTTGAGGCGCTTGCTTGGTCTCCGTCACACATGCCGCGAGTCACGCGTATTCTTTCAACACTTGCGGCACTGGACGTGAAGTCGCGGCGATACGAGAACGGGCCGGCGAACAGCTTGCGCGAGATCCATACTCTGTGGAGTCCTCAGACATACGCGACACTTGATGAGCGACTTCAGGCATTGGACCACGTTCGCAAGCGAGTTCCAGAATCCTCTTGGAACCTCATGCTAGGCATCCTTCCAAGTGGACATGACAGCCTAACACCATCACCAAAGCCGCTCTGGCGTGACTTCTCCGTCACTCAGGTCGAAGTTGTGTCGTTGGAACTGGTGCGTCGAGGTGCTGTCAGCATAAGCGACCGTCTTGTGGCAGATCTTGGCGAGGATCCAGAGCGATTCGACTCGCTTCTTGGCAGAATAAAAGATCTCAGGCCCGACCCTTCTAAGCTATTGATCGCGCTTGAGAAAGCTCAGCTTAGCCTGAGTGGTGAGCGCGCTCGCAATACGATTTGGAGCAGGCTGCGCGGCGTTCTTCATCACCACAGAGCATTCCCTAACGCTCCGTGGCGATTGCCTGAGTTGGTGCTGGATCGACTTGCGCAGTCATATGAGCAGTTCACCCCCTCAGATCTATTTGGCAGAGTTCGGTGGCTCTTCCAAGCCGGTGCTGCACTACCGAACCCTTCGACCGAAGGATGGAAGGCCGAGGAGAAGCAGCTCGTCGCGGCTCGAGCTAGCGCCGCCCTGGCAGTGTTTGAGAGCAGCGGGATTGATGGGGTCTTTAATCTTGCGCAGGTCGTCGAGATTCCATCTACGGTAGCCTCCGCAGTTTACGATGCTGGAGTTCCAGAAGCGCAGATCGATGCACTTGTGGAGTTGGCCCTACGTGCTGAAGATGAACGATCCAAGGATCTTGCCATCTCACTTGTAAGGCATTCATTCCATGATCGGAAGGAACTGTGGGCGGACAGCCTTATCTCTAGAATAAGTTCTGAGAAGTGGGGTGCCCAGTCTTTGTTGACAGTATTCATCGGTTTGCCGATGTCTGGTTGGACGTGGGGCAAGGTGGCTGCGCTCGGTGAAGAGATGGATCAGCTTTACTGGCGCAACGTACCTATTCTCTGGGTTGACGGTGGCTTGGCCGACATTGAATACGCTGTCCAACGATTGATTAGCTCAGGGCGAGCCCACGTAGCGCTGTCGCTTGTTCAGACGCGTCCGGAGTTAGAGGTGCGGATTGGTCTCGTAATCGAAGTTCTCAATGAGGTCGCCAATCAATCGTCCGCTAGCGGAGGGGAAACTGACTATGGGATGTTTCAGCATCGCGTGTCTGAGGCGTTCAAGCGAATCGATAATGAGGATGTAGACCAGGGGTTAGTCGCGGCATTGGAATGGCGATTTTTTAGTGTTTTGGAGCATTCCTCGAGGCCACCAGTCGCGCTTCTTCACGAGATCTCGGGTAGCCCAGACTTGTTCATCCAGTTGATCAGCGCGATCTTCCAGGACGATTCGCAGGGCTTCGTCGCAAAGGAGGGTGCTCAGGAAGAAGGCGCGCGTGCCCGGGCACGGCAGGCCTACCACCTTCTGGAAATTTGGAACCGAGTACCTGGAGCTTCGGACAACGGCACGCTGGATCTGGATTCGCTAGAGCGGTGGCTCAGGGACGCACGGGGGCAGGCAGAAGCCATGAATAGGTTGGCATTTGCAGATTGCAGAATTGGTCACGTGCTCGCCGCATCCCCAGTCGGCGATGATGGCTTCTGGCCGCATGAGGCCGTTCGTGAAGTTCTCGACAATCTCCGGAGTAAGGAGATGATTGAAGGCTTCACTGTTGGTATCTATAACGGCAGAGGTCTCACGACGCGCCAGGCCAGGGACGGAGGTGAGCAGGAGAGAGCACTAGCTAAGCAATATCGCAGCTGGTCTGATGCGATCAGTGCGGAGTATCCCTATACGTCTAGGGCGCTTGATCAGCTTGCGAAGGGCTATGAGGAGCAGGCTCGTCGCCACGATGATGATGCAGCATCCATGGATTGGAGTGATTAGGTGGATCAAGCATAGCTATTGCTCGTCTGCCGGGATGCCATGTCTGGGTAAGGACGCTTCGGTATGGCTCTGTGCCGAGCGAGACTTGTGGTCTTCGTCCAACAGGATCTCTCGCGGCGGCAGGCCTCCACCGGTAGCCTAATTGCTAGGTTGGCGGGATTCCTCACAAAAGCTGCCACCAGTTGGAAGCGCGCGGGATAGACCACGCTGCGTGCCGCGCGGGAGATGCGGATGTGGCCGGACTCCAGCGGCTCGCGCAGGGTTTCCAGCGCGCTGCGGTTCCACTCCGGCAGTTCATCCAGGAACAGCACGCCATGGTGGGCCAGCGAGATCTCGCCGGGGCAGGGCGGATTGCCGCCACCCACCAACGCCGCCGCGCTCGCGCTGTGGTGCGGCGCCCGGAACGGCCGTTGCCGCCAGCGCTTCGGGTCCAGCCCTTCGCCGCTGACCGAAGTGATCGCCGCCAACTGCAGGGCATCGATCTCCTCGCTATCCGGCAGCAGGCTGGGCAAGCGCGAGGCGAGCAGGGTCTTGCCGCAGCCGGGGCTGCCGATCAGCAACAGATGGTGACCACCGGCGGCGGCCACTTCCAACGCCCGGCGCGCGAGCGCCTGCCCGCGCACGTCGGCCAGATCGGGCAGTGGCAAAGGAGTGGTGTCCACGCGTTCCACCTGCGGCAGCAGGCGCGGGTCGCCCAGCCCCGCACAGCATTCCAGCAGGGTACGCGCCACGCGCACATCGGCGTGCTGGGCCAGCGCGGCCTCGGCAGCGTTGCCGGGCGGCACGATCAGGATGCGCCCAGCTTCGGTTGCAGCAATCGCGGCGGGCAGCGCACCGGACACCGGGCGAAGTTCACCGGTCAGGCCCAGCTCGCCGAGGAACTCGTACTGCAGCAGCGACTGCGGATCGACCTGGCCACTGGCAGCGAGGATGCCAAGGGCAATGGCCAGCTCATAACGACCGCCTTCCTTGGGAAGATCGGCGGGGGCGAGGTTCAAAGTGATGCGCCGCTGCGGGAAGTCGAAGCGCGCGCAGAGCAGGGCGGCGCGCACGCGCTCGCGTGATTCGCGCACGCTGGTCTCGGCCAGGCCGACAATCTGGGTGACCGGCAGACCGCCAGAGAGATGTACCTCGATGCGCACCAGTGGGGCATCGACCCCGGCGCGGGCACGGCTGTGGACCAGCGCCAGGCTCATGTGTGATTTCCTGCGGAGGGGCGCTTGATGGTGCGGCAGCCGCTCTCCAGGGTGTATCGGGGATTGCTGGTGCAGCAGCTAGGGGGATTCCGGCCAACGGTGGTCCGGGGCTCCGAACAGGCAGCGCTGCTCATCAGGCACGGACCTGCCGAAGCGCCCAGAGCGCGCCTCGATCCACGATGGCCCGGCATGCAATCACGCTGACTACCCCACAGAGCAGCCGTCGATTGAATCAATGAAGCCCGTTGGATACACCCAACTGGCGGTTGCATAATCAGCGTACAAAGCCGCTATCACTTCAGCTTTAGCCTGAGTAGAGAGAATGGGAATGAAGATTGTTGCAGCACAGATGCGATCAGCTCCTGGCGACGTCGATGGCAATATCGAACGGCACGTTCACTTCATTGATCTGGCCGCCTCGTGTGGCGGTGCGGCGGTCTTCTTTCCGGAGATGTCACTGACCGGATATGAGCCGCGGATGGCAGAGCAGCTGGCAATGACGGCAGATGACGCTCATCTGGGAGTATTCCAGTCTCTGAGTGATCGACATCAGATTTTGATCGCAGTCGGCGGGCCATATCGTGGCAGCGATGGGCCGGAGATCGGCATGTTCGTCTTCCGCTGCGGTCAAGCACCCGCTGTCTACACCAAGCAAATGCTCCATGCCGACGAACTGCCTTACTTCAGGGCAGGAACCACGCCCCTGTCAGTAACGATTGGAAAGGAAATTCTGGTCCCCGCCATCTGTTTCGAATCGCTACAGATGGATAGCGCCTTGCGGGCCAAGGAGGCGGGAGCAACGGTCTACATCGCCAGCGTTGCAAAAAACATGGCTGGTATGGCACGTGCCCATCGCCATTACGCAACAGTCGCGCGGGAGCTGGGGATGATCGTAATGG
>NZ_JBFRFE010000273.1:0-5362 GCF_052114665.1 Stenotrophomonas sp. 2YAF22
ACCCTGCACATGGGCCATGCCTTCCAGCAGACCCTGATGGATGCGCTGGTGCGCTACCACCGCATGCGCGGCTACGACACGCTGTGGCAGGTGGGTACCGACCACGCCGGCATCGCCACCGAAATGGTGGTCAGCCGCAACCTGGCGCTGGAAGGCAACGGCGAGACCCGCGATTCGCTGGGCCGCGAAGGCTTCATCGGCAAGGTCTGGGAATGGAAGCAGCAGTCCGGTGACATCATCGAGCGGCAGATGCGCCGCCTGGGCACGTCGGCCGACTGGTCGCGCAGCACCTTCACCATGGACCCGCAGCCGTCCGAAGCGGTGATCGAAGCCTTCGTGCGCTGGCACGAACAGGGCCTGATCTACCGCGGCCAGCGCCTGGTCAACTGGGATCCGGTGCTGAAGACGGCGATCTCGGACCTGGAAGTGGAGAGCGCCGAGGAAGACGGTTTCCTGTGGTCGATCGCCTACCAGCTGGATGAAGGCCTGAGCTACGAACACGTCGAGCGCGATGCCGACGGCGTCGAGACCCTGCGCGAGACCCGCGATTACCTGGTGGTCGCCACCACCCGCCCGGAAACCCTGCTGGGCGACACCGCGGTGATGGTGCATCCGGAAGACGAGCGTTACCTGCACCTGATCGGCAAGAGCGTGGTGCTGCCGCTGACCGGTCGCCGCGTGCCGGTGATCGCCGATGACTACGTGGACCGTGCGTTCGGCACCGGCGTGGTCAAGGTCACCCCGGCGCATGACTTCAACGACTACCAGGTGGGTGTGCGCCACAGCCTGCCGATGATCAACCTGTTCACTCCGGTGGCCGCGATCAACGACAACGCGCCGGAACGTTTCCAGGGGCTGGACCGTTACGATGCGCGCAAGGCCGTGCTGGGTGAACTGGAAGACCTGGGCATCCTGGTCGAGACCAAGGCGCACAAGCTGCAGGTGCCGCGCGGTGACCGCACCGGCCAGGTGATCGAGCCGTACCTGACCGACCAGTGGTTCGTAAAAATGGACGAACTGGCGCGTCGTGGCCTGGAACTGGTCGAGGACGGATCAATCGCCTTCGTGCCGCCGAACTGGATCAACACCTACCGCCACTGGATGAACAACATCCAGGATTGGTGCATCAGCCGCCAGCTGTGGTGGGGCCACCGCATTCCGGCGTGGTTCGATGCCGCCACCGGCAACTGCTACGTCGGCCGCAGCGAAGAGGAAGTGCGGGCGAAGAACAATCTCGGCAGCGACGTCGTGCTGAGCCAGGAAAGCGATGTGCTGGAGACTTGGTTCTCCTCGCAGCTGTGGCCGTTCTCCACCCTGGGCTGGCCGAACGAGCAGGCGATGGCCGAGCGCGGTTTCGACCGCTACCTGCCGTCGTCGGTGCTGATCACCGGCTTCGACATCATCTTCTTCTGGGTGGCGCGCATGATCATGGCCACCGACAACCTGACCGGGAAGGTGCCTTTCAAGGACGTCTACTTCACTGGCCTGATCCGCGATGGCCAGGGCCAGAAGATGTCCAAGAGCAAGGGCAACGTTCTCGACCCGCTGGACATCATCGACGGCATCACCATCGATGATCTGGTGGCCAAGCGCACCGGCGGGTTGATGCAACCCCGCATGGTGGAGAAGATCGAGAAGGCCACGCGCAAGGAGTTCCCGGACGGGATCGCCGCCCATGGTGCCGATGCGCTGCGTTTCACCATCGCCGCGCTGGCCACCCATGGCCGCGACATCAAGTTCGACATGAACCGCGCCGAGGGTTACAAGAATTTCTGCAACAAGCTGTGGAACGCCAGCCGCTTTACGCTGATGAACACCGAAGGTGCGGCGTTCACCGGCGCGCCGACGCCGCGTACCGATGCCGAGCGCTGGATCCTCTCGCGCCTGGCCGCTACCACCGCCGAAGCGCAGGGTCATTTCGCCGCCTATCGCTTCGACCTGTTGGCGCAGTGCCTGTACGAATTCGCCTGGAACGCGTTCTGCGATTGGTTCCTGGAGCTGAGCAAGCCGGCGTTGAACGGTGCCGATGCCGCCGACGCCGACAGCACCCGCCACACCCTGCTGTACGTGCTGGAAGCGCTGCTGCGCCTGCTGCACCCGCTGACCCCGTTCATCACCGAACAGCTGTGGCAGCAGCTGGCACCGCGCCTGGGCCTGGCCGAAACCACGCTGTCGCTGCGTCCGTACCCGACCGCCGCCGAGTTCGAGGGCGATTTCACCCAGGCCGAGGCCGACGTGGAATGGTTGAAGGCGGTGATCAGTGCGGTGCGCCGCGTGCGCAGCGAACTGAACGTTGCCCCGTCCAAGCTGGTGCCGCTGCGCCTGCTGGCCGGCCAGGAACAGGACCGCGTGCGCATCGAGCGCTTCAGTGCCTCGCTGTCGTTCCTGCTGAAGCTGGACAGCATCCAGTGGCTGGCCGACGCACAGAGTGCGCCGCCGGCAGCCGCCGCGATCGTCGGTGAACTGAAGCTGCTGGTACCGCTGGAAGGCCTGGTTGATCTCGATGCCGAGCGCGCGCGCCTGGACAAGGAGATCAAGCGCGTGGAAGGCGAACAGGAGAAGAGCGAGACCAAGCTGGCCAAGTTCTCCGACAAGGTGCCGCCGGCGGTGATCGAGCAGGAACGCGTGCGCCTGGTCGACTGGAACAACCAGCTGGCCGGCCTGCGCGAACAGCGCGCGAAGCTGTAACGCCGCCCTGGTAGGTGCGGACCGTGGTCCGCACCGCTGTGATGTGCCAACCAAGGTTGGCACCTACCAAAGCGCCAACCCTGGTTGGCACATTCTCGAGGTCGACGCCGGGCAATGCCCGGCGTTTCCTTTTGCCACGCGTGGCATCATCGCCTGATGCCGCTTTCCATCTTCCTGCTGGTCCTCGCCGCCGCCGCACTGCACGCCAGCTGGAACGCGATCGTCAAACGCGGGCCGGACAAGTTCCTCGGCACGGTGCTCGTCACCGGCAGCGCTGCGCTGTTGTCTGCGCTCGTCTTGCCGTGGCTACCCTTCCCCGCCGCGGAAAGCTGGCCGTGGCTGGGCGCTTCGGTGCTGCTGCAGGTGACGTATTACGCGTTGGTCGCACGCTGCTACCAACAGGTCGACATGAGCCTGGCGTATCCGATGATGCGCGGCTGCGCGCCCATCCTCGTTGCGCTGGCCGGCGCCGTGCTCGGCGAACGCCTGCCGCCGTCGGCCTGGCTCGGTGTCCTCCTGGTGAGCGGCGGCATCCTGTGCATGGCCCGCGGCGCACGTGGCGGCCAGCTGCGCCTGCCGTTGCTGACGGCGGCAATGATCGCCACCTACACCCTGGTCGATGCGCAGGGCGCACGACTGTCCGGCAATGCGCTGAGCTACACGTTGTGGCTGTTCCTGCTGTCGGGCATTCCGTTGCCGTTGTGGGCGCTGCATCGGCAGCGCGGTGCGCTGCTGGCGTATGCGCGCCGGCACTGGCCGCTGGGCGTGGCCGGCGGCATCGGTACCACCGCCTCGTATGCGATGGCGCTGTGGGCGATGACCCAGGTGCCGGTGGCAATGGTATCGGCGCTGCGCGAATCGTCGATTCTGTTCGCGCTGCTGATCTCGGTGTTCCTGCTGCGCGAACGGGTACCGCGTGCACGCTGGGTGGCGGCAGCATTGATCGTGGCTGGCGTGCTGGCGCTGCGGTTGGCATGAGAACGGCGTACCAACCGAGGCGGAGATTCATCGGTAGTGCCGGCCGCTGGCCGGCAACCCTCTCCATTACAGCGGCGGCATTGTCTCCAGCTCGCCGTCCACCAGCTCGATCGCCATCACCAGCGCATCTTCGCGCCCCTGCGCAGCAGGGTAGTAGCGAGGGCGCCGGCCGATCTCGTTGAAGCCTTCGCTGTGATACAGCGCCAGGGCCGGGGTGTTGGACGGACGCACTTCCAGGAACACCCGCTGCGCGCCTCGATCACCGGCCAGGCGGACCAGTGCACGCAGCAGCTGGCGGCCCAGCCCACGCGATTGCACCAACGGATCGATGCAGATGTTCAGCACATGGGCTTCATCGGCAGCGAGGCTGAGCACGCCATAGCCGATCAACAGGCCATCGCGCTCCATGGCCAGGCCGGGGTAACCGGCGCGCAGGCAATCCAGGAAAATGCCGCGGGTCCAGGGATAGGGGTAGCCACGCACTTCGATGGCCATCACCCCGTTGAGGTCGCTCTCGCGCAGCGCACGCATCGCCACCGGCCCGGGCTGGCTGACCGCACTCATGCGGTTCCGCCCTTGCGCAGCGCGCGCAGCTGCGGCCACAACGCGCGCTTGGCAGCAGGGTCGCGACGCAGCTGTTCCAGCGGCCAGCTTTCCATCAGCGTCTGTGTGGCCGGATCGTTCGGATTGCAGCCCGAAGCACGCAACAGCGCGATCTGCAGGCGGTCAGGCAAGCGCACCAGCGGTTGGCGCGCGTTGCCGGTGGGCAGCGGACGGGCCGCAGCCGGTATGGTGTCCGGCGCCGCCACCGGCACGGCAGTGCGTGGTGGCGCGCGCTCGGGCCGAGGTTCCGGCGCCGCGTCGCGCTGGCTGGGTGCGTGCTGCATCGAAGGTGGAGCCGTGCGCGTCAGCTCAACCGGCACGGGTGCCGATGCTGCGGCTTCAGCCACGCTCAGCTGCAATGCCGCGTCCATTTCAGCGGCCAACTGGCCGTCGTGATAGACGGTGTAGCCCATGGCCTGCAGCCAGGCCTGCTGGGCCGGGGACCACAATAGGGGCAGGTCCTGGCTCACGCCGCCTCGGGCTTCTTGCGCAGGCGCTGCACGCCCCACATCACCGGGCCTGACAGGGCGTACAGGATGCCGACGACCAACAACACGCGGGGCAGATCGATCACCGCGATGGCGATGGCGATCGGCACCAGTGCCAGCACCAGGAACGGGACACGATCCGAACGTGCGCCCTCCTTGGCCGCACCTCCCTTGAAGCTCCAGAAGCGGATGCGGCTGACCATCAACAGTGCGGCGACCAGGGTCACCGCCAGCGCCACGAAGCGCAGCTCGTTGCCGTTCCAGCCCAATGTGCCATCGGCGAAGGCCCAGACGAAGGACATCATCAGGCCGGCAGCAGCCGGGCTGGCCAGGCCGACGAACCAGCGTTTGTCGACCACGGCTACCTGGGTATTGAATCGCGCCAGGCGCAGGGCCGCGCAAGCGGCGTACAGGAATGCCACCGCCCAGCCCAGGCGACCGACCAGCTCACCGTCGTATTTCAGTTCCGACAGGGACCAGTGATACATCACCAGGGCCGGCGCCATGCCGAAGCTGACCAGRTCGGCCAGCGAGTCGTACTGCACGCCGAACTCGCTGCTGGTACCGGTCAGGCGCGCGACACGGCCATCGAGGCCGTCCATCAC
>NZ_JBFRFE010000274.1:0-5361 GCF_052114665.1 Stenotrophomonas sp. 2YAF22
GCATTGGCACGGTCGAGGCGGGCCATCGCGATGCCGTGGCCCTGATTGCGGGTTTTCCAGGGCCAAGGTCGCCCGTCGGCGGCCTCCACGTGGCGAATGCGCTGCAGGCAGCCGAGCAGGGTAATGCCCTCGTCGGCGTGGGCGCCCATCGTGCTGCCCAGCGTGGTTTCCAGTGCTTTGGCCAAGTCATCCGGCAGGCGTTCGACGGCGTCGCCCAGTGTGGCGAACAGATAGGGATAGAGCGAAGAAGTCATGGCGGCATCCTTGTGCATGTAGCAAGGGGCCACTGTCGCGCGGGTGCGAGGGTGGCAGGCGGTGCGTGGTTGCAATACCGGAGGTTGATGTAGAAGCGCCGGCGGGCACGAGGCCCCCACGCACCGCCCGCCATAAACGCGCGGACGGATTGCCTGCCGACGCCACCCGAGGGATGGGCGACGCCGACAGGCAAGCGTAAACAACACATCAACCTAACGGGATTGCAAGCCCGTGCCACCTGTTGTCGGTGGCGATCCATGATGTGCACGGAAGTGCCGCTGCACCAATCAGACAAGTTTCAAATTCGAAATCATTGCAATGTGCGTGCACAGCGAAGCGCAGATGCAGAATGGTTCGATTGCGTCATTCCGCGCCGCACATGGAAGCGGTAGCGCCGGACCATGCCCGATGGCTCTACAGCAAGCTCATCGTGCAATGAGCAACGGCGCCGGAATGCTCCGGCGCCGTTTCAGTTCCTTCTTACCAGCTGTAAGCCACGCTCAGGTTGCCAGTGGCTTCGCGATACCCGCTGTCACCGCGCATCACGCCGAACCCACCCCACGCGCTGAAACCGGAACGGAATTCCACACGCGCACCCGCGCTCAGTTCATAGCGGTTGYGCGGAATGCCGGCCTTCAACACTTCATCATCGAAGGCGATGCCATTACCGGCACCATCTCGGTACCAGTTGGCCGCCAGGTACGGGCTGACCGAGGCACCTGCTGCCGAGCGCGATTCACCCTGCAGGCGCAGGCCGGCACGACCGGACAGGCCGTTGTTGCCCTGCGCACGCACCACGGTGCCGTTGGTCTCGGTATGCACGTCGGTCTTCGCATCGTTGTAGATCAGCTGCAGTTCCGGCTGCAGGCTCAACGCGGTGTTGCCGATCTGGCCGATGTCGAAGCGGTAACCGGCCTCCACCGACGACTGCCAGATGTCCGAGTCGTAGCGCTCCTCGGCCAGACCGTCGCCCTGCACGCGGTTGCGGAACTGGCCGTTCTGCACGCTGGCATCCACATACATCGCATCGTTGGCCCAGTTGCCATACACACCCAGCGCGCCACCTTCCACCTTGCCGCGTGCACTGAAACCGGTCACGTCCGAACGCGAGGTGGCGCTGCTGCGCGCCGCGGTGCCCATCACGCCGACGCGGCCACGGCCGTCATCGAACACGCCGATGTCCGCACCCAGCTGCAGGCGCGAGCGGTCCACGCGCAGGTCGAGCTGGTCATCCACCGCTCCCAGCTTGCTCTGGGTGGCATCCACGCGGGCCCAGCCACGGATGCCATCCGTCACAGCGGCGCCGCGCTGGCGGTCGCGGTAGGTGTGGCGCAGCATCTGGTCCAGTGCGAACTGGTTGGCCAGATAGGCGCCGGTTTCCGGGCGTAGCACCGGGATCGGGTTGATCGGGTCAATGGGGTCAACCGGATCAATGATCGGCTTGCACTGCGGCAGCGACGGGTCAGCCAGGCACGGGTCCGGCGTGGTTGCCAGCTCCGAACGCAGGTACCAGTTGCCGTTGGCGTCCTTCACCAGGAAGTATTCGTACTGCCCACCCACGGCGCGGCCGACCAGATCGAACTGCGCGTTGGACGCGCCGCCGATATCGATCAGCTCGATGCCACGATCGGTCTTGGCACCGGCACCGCCGGCGTTGAGCACGCGCACGTTGGCTTGGCCATTGGCATCGCCAGCAATCACCAGCGTGTCGGTCAGCGAGGTGTCGTCACCCAGCTGGGTATTGAACAGCAGCGTGCCGCCGTTGCCGGTGAACGCATCCAGGCTGAGGGTGTTGAAGCTGCTGCCATTGCCCAGCGCCACGGTACCGCCCGCGCCCAGGGTGAGGTGGCCGACAGTGCTGTCGCCGGTCATCAGCCAGGTGCTGTCGCTGTCGATGCTGGCGGTGGTGACGTTGGTGAAACGGCCGTCTATCTGCGCCTTGTTGCGAAGCACTACGTCCAGGCTGCCGGTAACGCGGCCGGTGTCGAAGGTGATATCGCCGGCAAGGCGTGCGTCATCCACCGTGAAGTGGACCTCGGCTTCGCCCGTTGCACTGCCATCGGGGCGCACCAGCAACAGATGGCCATCGCCGCCGGAGAGCTGGGAGCCGTTGGCGACGGTGATGTCGTAGCGCACCGACCTGCGCGGTGCTACCCAGATGGCGGCCCCACTGTCCGAGGCGACCTGTGCGTTGTCCACGCGCAGGGTGATGGGCTGCCCGAGTACGGACGGGATGGTGCCACCCAACAGTAGTACGCCCGAATTCGCGCCTTCCACCCGGGTGCCATTCTGCAGGATGGCGGTGCCCTGCTGCAGGCGCACCGCATGACCATTACTGAGCATGGCCGCACCCGGTGATGCTTCGGCGCGTACGAACGAAGAGTCGACGATGACGGTGCTGTTGGCATCGGGTTGGCTGGGGGACTTGTCGAGATAGATGCCGACGCTGAACCTGGCGTTGGCCCCCACCGAGCGCACGGTGCTTCCCGTGATGCGTGCACTGGACAGATCGCTGACCACCACATTGCCGTCATGCAGCGTGCTGTTGGTCATATCCAGCGTTGAACTGCCCCGCAGCACGATGCTGGCACCCCTGCCATCGACGAGCGCTTGTACACGGCCGTTGTTCAGCGTTACCTGGGAGTCCGTGCTGGTGATTGTCTCCGTACGACCGCCGTCCACATTCAAGCGTGAGCTGTTGATGAGATTCCAGGCTTCGACGGTGCTGCCTTCACGCACGGTGGCCGATTGGCCGTCAAGGTCACGGGCCAGCGCGGATGTTGCGGGAAGAGCCGCCAGGGCCAACAGCAGGCACTGGGTGAGGGGGCGCATGAGGAGGCACTGGGGACGTGCAGAATGACGGCGCATGGATCACTCCTGATCGGACGAATGTGTCTGGTATGGACAGCCGCGTCATGGGCCGTCACCCCTCTCTTCCGGGGAGCTTGGCCTGTCGGCGATGCTATGCCAAAGACGCCCGGGCATGTCCATTTCGACTCAAATTGTTCCGGCTCAAGGAGCGGGGGCCCATGCAATTTGTTGCAAAGCGTCGTGATCGGCCTCCTGCGTTTCTTGAGGGTTCAGCGTACGACGGCGCCGTCGCTGGTGGGCAGGTTCAACCGCTGGGTAGGCTGCAGTGACTGGATGAAGCCCTCATCGTGGGAAATCACCACCAGGGTGCCCGGGTAGGCGTGCAGGACCTGCAGCAGATGGGCACGAAGGCTCATGTCCAGGTTGTTGGTGGGTTCGTCCAGTATCAGCAGGGTAGGCGGGTGGGCCGCCATCAGGGCCATCGCCAGGCGTGCGCGTTCGCCTCCTGACAGCTGGCCGATGGTCGTCTGCGCCGGAGCCTCACCACGGAACAGGAAGTCGGCCAGATGCAGGCGGCATTCGGAGGGGGTCCATTGGGGTTGGCATGCGGCCATCGCCTGCACCGGCGTCAGCGCGCTCGGCAGTGCATCGTAGTGCTGGTCGATCAGCGCGACCTGCTCCGCTGCTGGCAGCAGCCAGTCGCCCTCACGCTGGACATCGGTGGCACCCTGCAATGCGCGGGCGAAGGTGGATTTGCCGCTGCCATTGTCGCCGGTCACCAGCAGGCAGTCGCCCACCTCCAGGCGTACCTGCAGCTGCAGCACGACCAGGGGCGCGTGGTAGCCGCATGCGCCGTCGGTGACCTGCACCACCACGCCCTCCCGTCGCCAGCCCGCGGGAAGCTGGAAGCGCGGCGCGATGACCTCGTCGCGCTGCAGCTGCCGGCGGCGCTCGGCGATGTCTTCCTGCACGTCTCGGATCTGCTGGCGTTTCTGTCCCGCCGTGGTGTTACCGCGCTCCAGCTTGGTGGCCGAGCGCACCGTGCCCCATTTGCGCTGCTCCACCTTCACTGCGCCACGCTTGCGTGAGGAGGCGGCGCGCTCCTGTTCGCGCATCAGTGCGTCATGCGCCTGCGACTGTGCGCGGTCGAGATCGCGCGCGGTGCGATCCAGCGCGTCGCGCCGGCGCTGCAGTTCCACCTGATGGTCGTGGTAACGGCCCTGGAAGACCTCGATGTGCTGGTTGTGGATATGCCAGAGCGTGTCGCACAGCGCATCGATCAACGCGGTGTCATGTGAGGCGATCAGCAGGGTGCCGTGGTACTGGCGCAGCCGGGCCAGCAGCGAGCGCCGCGCACTGCGGTCCAGATGGTTGCTGGGCTCGTCCAGCAGCAGCACGTCCGGTGCTGAATCCAGCGCACGTGCCAGTGCATGGCGCATCTGTTCGCCGCCGCTGCGCGCCGATCCGTCCAGCACGTGCTGCGGCACAAAGGCAACCGATGCGCCATCGCGCCAGCGGATCTCACCTGCGCTGGGCATGACCTGTCCAGCCAGCATGCGCAGCAGGCTGCTCTTGCCGGTGCCGTTGTTGCCGATCAGGGCGACGCGTGCGCCGGCAGGCAGGCGCAGGTCCACGCCGCTGAAAAGTGGGCGGCCGTTGAAGTGAAGCTCTATATCGTCCAGTCGCAACATGTTGCTTGATCTCCAGCGAGCAGGTCGTTGACGGCCTGATCCTTCGCGACAGTGTGTAACGGTACAGTTTCCGATAAGGGTCTGGTCAGGACTTCAGGTCCCGAACCATTGACGGAACCCGATCCCTGAATTCCCTGGTGAAACTTCGGTTCTGGTAGTTCCCCAGCAGACCACGACCGTCAGCCAAAGTCACTGCAACTACTTGCAATAGCACTATGGCCGACCCAGCCCGGGGAGCAGCGCTAGTGCAGGACCTGAGTGAAATATCAGCCAGGCGGAAGCACCTTGCCCGGGTTGAGAATCCCATCCGGGTCGCCAACGTAGCCGGTGTGAACGCCTGCACCATGAAATCGCGCTTGGCCAGGCCAATGCCATGCTCGCCCGACAGCGTGCCGCCCAGTGACAGCGTCAGTTCGAAGATCTTCGGCAGCGCGGCATGCGCGCGTGCGTTCTCATCGGCATCGTCCGGGTGGTAAAGAATGTTGACGTGCAGGTTGCCGTTGCCGGCATGACCGAAGGTGACGATGGTCAGTGCGTACTCGCGCGCCAATGCCTGTACCCCGGCCACCAGATCGGGAATGCGCGACACCGGTACCACCACGTC
>NZ_JBFRFE010000275.1:0-5358 GCF_052114665.1 Stenotrophomonas sp. 2YAF22
GCAACAGGGTGAGTACGGCCGCCAGGCCCAGCGCCGCGCTGGTGGCATGCGCCGGCCACCACTGCATGGCCAAGGCCAGCAGCAGGGCGATGGCGGCGGTGCCCAGGCAGAAGCTGAGCTGGCGGTTGAGGTTCCACAGTGCACTGGCATCGCCCAGCGCCTCGGCGTCCACACCATGGAACGCCAGCGTCTGCGCGGTGCTGCTGCACAGGCTGCCGCCAGCGCCCATCAAGGCGAACAGCATGGCGGCCAGCGCGAAGGGGGGCTGCGATTGCAGCGCCATCAGCAGCAGACCGCTGGCCTGCAGGACCATGCCCAGCCGCAGCACCGAGCCCGGCCCGAAGCGCGCCAGCAAGCGCCGGCTGCCGGTGATCGCCAGTGCCGAGGCCAACGCCCACGGCAGCATCAGGGCGCCGATCTGCGCGGCACTGTAACCGGCGTGGTTCAGCTGCAGGGTACTGGCCAGCTGGCTGCCGATGAACACACCCGGCACCGCCAGATAGACCAGCATCGCCATGCGCAGGCCTCGATGGGACAGCAGCGACCAGCGCAGCAGCGGCTGCGGCTGCCGGCGTGCATTACGCAGGTGGGCGACGGCCAGCACTGCTGCCAGCAGCAGCAACCCTGCGCCGGCGAAGCGATGGCCGGGCTCACCCAGCCAGGTCAATGCCAGCAGCAACGCGCCCAGCGCAGACATCGCGGTGGCCAGTGCATAGCCCTGCAGGCGTGGCGCACTGCGCAGGCCATCAGCGGGCATCCACGCCAGCACCAGGGCGATCGCCAGCACCGCCAGCGGCAGGCTGGCCCACAGCACGCCGCGCCAGGACAGCCACTTCACCAGCAGGCCGCCAAGAGCTGGTGCAAGTGCCGGCACCAGCAACGCCACCAGCAGGATGCGCCGGGTCAGCGCACCGCGTTGCTCAGGCGTGCACTGCCGGTACGCCGCCGCCTGCGCCACCGGAATCAGCAGCCCGCCAGCCAACCCCTGCAGCAGCCGCCAGCCCAGCAGCCAGCCGATGGACGGCGCAGCCCCGGCCAGGCCCGCAGCCACCGCGAACAGCACCAAGGCAGCCAGCAGCAGGCGACGCTCGCCGCAGCGCGCGGCCAGCCACGGGGCCAGCGGAATCACCACGCTCAGGCCCAGCATGTAGGCCGTGCCCACCCAGGCCAGGGTGCCGATGTCCGCATGCAGCTCGGCCGCCAGCGCCGGGTAGGCCACGGTGGCGATGAACATGTTGACCAGGTCCAGGGCGAACACCAGCAGGAAGATCGCCTCATGGCGCAGGCGTGGGGAAGGCATCAGCAGGCTCCAGCAACGAAGGCGTCAGCATGGCGGACCAGCGTTGTTGGAAAAACACGACGGCAGCTGCAACACTGTCAAACCTGTTTTGACAATCACCCACCATGGTCAGCCTCGATCGCTTCGATATCTTCCGTGCCGTGGTCGAGGCCGGCAGCCTGACCGCCGCCGCCGAGCGCCTGGGCCTGAGCCGGGCCGTGGTCAGCTTCAACCTGAAGCGGCTGGAGCAGGAGCTGGGGGTAACCCTGCTGCTGCGCAGTACCCGCCACCTGGCGCTGACCGAGGCCGGCGAACAGTTCCTGCAGCACTGCGTGCAGGCACTGGATGCCGCGCAGGCCGCCATCGATGCCGCGCGCCGCGACCAGCATCAACTGCAGGGCGTACTGCGCCTGACCACCACCCCGGAGTACGCGCAGCTGCGGCTGATTCCAGCACTGGAAGCCTTCCGCGCGCAGCATCCAGCGCTGGCGCTGCATCTATCGACCTCGCCAGCCCCGGCCGACCTGATTCCCGAGCGCTTCGACCTGGCGATCCGCCTCGGCCGCCTGCCCGATTCGCAACTGCACGCCACCGAGCTGGAACGTCACCCGCTGTGCGCGGTCGCCGCTCCGGCATTGCTGGCGCGCCTGGGGTCCGCCGAGGCCGCGGATGATCCGGTACTGCTGGGCACCCTGCCCCGCCTCGGCTATCCGCGCTTGGCCGATGTGCCGGTGGTCGCGCCGGATGGCAGCGATGCATTGTTCGCCACCAATCCGGGCAACGCGGTGATACGCGTGGATGGGGCCAGCAGCCTGCGCGCGTTCGCCGTGGCCGGCGCAGGAGTGACCGTGCTGCCACGCTGGCTGGTCGAGGACGATCTCGCGCACGACCGCCTGCGGCCGGTGCTGCGCCAGCATCGTTTCCCGCAGCAGAGCGTGTACGCGGTGTACCCGCACAGCAGCCAGCCCTCGCCGAAGGTGCGGCAGCTGATCGATTTCCTGCGCGGGTGGTTTGGTGACGACGCCAGCTGAATCCTTCGCCCGCCGGGCATGGCCCGGCGAGCGCAGCGGCACCCCGTAAACAGACACGGCCCCTTGCGGGGCCGTGTCTTCAACCATCAGTACCTCAGCAGATCAGCGCAGCACCTGCTCCACCAGCTGCACGTCCACCGTCTGCAGCGGCTCGGCGGCGTTGCGCGACAACTGCACCTGGTAGGTGCCGCCGGCGATCTTCCACTGGCGTGCCTGCGCATCGTAATGCGCCAGGGTCTTCGGCTCGGCTTCGATGCGGATGCGGCGCTGTTCGCCCGGCTGCAGCTCCACCTTGTCGTAGCCGATCAGGCGGATCGGCGTGGCGCTGCCGGCCGGCAGCTTCAGGTACAGCTGGGCGACGTCGGCACCGGCGCGCTTGCCGGTGTTGCGGATGTCGACGCTGGCAACCAGGCGCGAACCCTCCACGCTCACCTTCAGGTTTTCATAGGCGAAGGAGGTGTAGGACAGGCCGTGGCCGAAGGCGAAGGTCGGGGTCAGGCCCTTGGCCGCCATCCACTTGTAGCCGACGTTGGCGCCTTCGATATCGAAATCGAACACATCGCCGAACGGCTTGGCCGGCTTGAAGCCAAGGCCATCGATGTGCGGGCGCGGCAACTGCGATTCGTCCACCACCCAGGTCACCGGCAGGCGGCCGGACGGATTGGCCTGGCCGGTCAGCAGTGCGGCAATGCCTTCACCGCCACGGATACCCGGGTACCAGGCCTGCAGCACCGCCGGCACCTGCGCCAGCCACGGCGTACGCACCGGGCCGTTGGTTTCCAGCACCAGCACGGTCTTCGGGTTGGCCTTGGCCACCGCCGAAATCAGCGCATCCTGGTTGTCCGGCAGCTGCATGTCCGGCAGGTCCACCGATTCGGCCGCCCACTGGGTGGCGAACACGATGGCCACGTCCGCCTGTGCAGCAGCCTTGGCCGCAGCGGCGGCATTGGTGCCGTCCACATAGGTGATGGTGGCGTCCGGACGCGCGGCACGCAGCGATTCCAGCGGCGAGGACGGATGGAAAATCACCGGGCCCGGCCAGGTGGTCGGCAGCACGCCCGGCACCGCGTTGGTGCCCTTGGCCGTGACGCCCACCATCGACGAACCACCGCCACCGATCACGCCCTTGTCGGCATGGCCACCGATGATGACGATGCGCTTGGCGCTGTCGGCCAGCGGCAGCAGACTGCCTTCATTGCGCAGCAGCACGCTGCCTTCTTCCACCGTGCGCTGGGCCACGGCGAAACCGGCTTCGGCGTCGACCTTCTGGTGCTGCGGCGGGTTGTCGAAGTTGCCGTGCAGGAACATCGTGCGCAGGATGCGCGCGACCATGTCGTTCAGGCGCGCCTGCGGTACCACGCCGCCGTGCACGGCAAGGCGCAGCGGCTCATCGAAGAACACCGCCGCATCGAACACTTCACCGGCCGACTGCTGGTCCAGGCCGGCCAGCGCGGCCTTCGAACCGCTGTGCACGCCGCCCCAGTCGGACATCACGAAACCGGGGAATTTCCACTCCTGCTTCAGCACCTGGTTCATCAGGTAGCCGTTTTCGCAGCCGTAGGTGCCGTTGATCTTGTTGTACGAGCACATCGCCACGCCCGGGCGGCCGGCTTCCAGCGCGATCTCGAACGCCAGCAGGTCCGACTCGTGCATGGCCTGCTCGCCAATGCGCACGTCGTGGAAGTTGCGGCGGGTCTCCATGTCGTTCAGCGCGAAGTGCTTCATCGAGGAGATCACGTGCTGGCTCTGCACGCCCTGGATCACTGCTCCGACCATCGAACCGGCCAGCAGCGGGTCTTCACCGGCGTATTCGAAGTTACGGCCATTGCGCGGGTCACGCTGCAGGTTGACGCTGCCGGACAGCAGGATGTTGAAGCGCTGCTGCCAGGCTTCGCGGCCCATCGTCGCGCCACCGGCAAAGGCAACACCGCGGTTCCAGGTGGACGCCGTGGACGGGCCCGACGGCATGGCGGTGGCGAAATCGCCCGGGCGGATGCCACCGGGATTGGTCACGCCCACGCCGGCGTCGGCCGACTGCTGCGACGGAATGCCCAGGCGCGCTACGCCCGGCACGAAACCGGCCGAACCCACCGCACCTTCCGGCAGCTTGCCACCGTCCTTGCCCAGCCCGAAGTAGCTGTGCAGCATCTGGAACTTCTCGTCCCCGGTCATCGCCTTCAGCAGCAGCGCAGCGCGCGCATCGGCGGTGAGCGTGGTATCCATCCACGGCTGCTCRCCGCCCTTGTCAGCCGCATAGGCCAGGGTCAGCAGGGTTGCACGCAGCGCGCTGCCTTCAACCTTGAACGGCGCACTGCTGGCGGCCTGGAAGCCATCGCTGAAATAGCTGGCATCGGCCTCCAGGGCCACGCGTGCCGGATCGAAGCCGGCCGCTTTGGCCGATTCACCGGCCACCGCGCCGAGCAGCACCGCCGGCGCGCCCAGTCGCGAACGCGACACCAGTGCCGGCAACTGCGAAGCACCGGCGCCAGCGTCGGTGTACACCGCCACTGCATGGCGGCCGTCATCCAGGCGCAGGTAGTTCAGGCCCGGCTGGTCGGGGCCGGATTCGGCGGCGATCGGCAGCCGGGTCAGCACGGCCTGGCCGTGCTGGGTCTGGCCGTCATCCTTGCCGGCGGCGATGAAGCGGTACTGGTAGCCCAGGCCATCGGCCAGCAGCTGCAGCGGATCGACCTGGCCGATGCCGCGCTGTACCTGGCGAACGCTGACCGCATCCACCTGCAGGGTCTTCAACTGGGCAGCCAGGGCCGGCATCGCGTCCGCGGTCGGCGCCTGTTCCAGCGTCAGCACGGTGAAGGCGGCGGAGTCGGCCCAGGCCGGGGTGGCCAGTGCGGCAGACAGGGCCAGGGACAGGGCGAGCGGCTTTGTAAACGTTTTCATCGGCGGGCGTAATTCCGTTGCCAAGGCAATCGGTCCAGGGAAAGTGCCGCCGAAGGGTGCAGCGTCATGCCGCGCATGCGTTGCCGGGCAACGCCTTGCAGGCCAGAGGACGGGCCGGTCTGCGCGCGGGACCCTCCTCCCGTGCGTGAC
>NZ_JBFRFE010000276.1:0-5339 GCF_052114665.1 Stenotrophomonas sp. 2YAF22
ACGGCGTCCCCCGCCACCGGACCCACCCCGCCATCCCACCGAATGCCGCAGTTGCTGTTGCTTCGGCCGTTGCCGTTGCCTCTGCGGGTGCCGGGCGCCGCCCGGCCGAACCCCCCCATTCACTCAGTGTTAGCGGCCGCAGCCGGATCATCCCGCCGCCATGTCCCTCCGTCCCGCCCTTGTCGCGCTGTTGCTGCTGTCTGGCCTGTGGCCAGGGCTGGCCGCTGCGCGCACGGTCTACCGCTGCGTCCAGGGCAACACCGTCAGCCTGGCCACCGCACCGGAGCCCGGCTCGCGCTGCACGCCGAAGGAGATCGACGACAGCGCCGTGCAGACCCCCAACCTGTGGGGCAACATGGGCGTGTTCAGTGGCGTGCTGTACGAGCGCGAACAGGACGGCGTGCTGGTCTACTCCACCCGCAACCTGCCCGGTTCGCGGGTGTTCCTGAAGTTCACCGTGGCCACGCCACCGGGCGAACCGGCGCATGAAGGCCTGGGCAAGGTCGGCAAGCCCCAGCTGGCACAGCACGCCAAACAGTTCAAGGCGGCGGCCAAGGCCACCGGTGTCGACGATGCCTGGTTGCGGGCGATCGCCCATGCCGAAAGCAATTTCGACGCGCTGGCGGTGTCCAGCAAGGGCGCGCAGGGCGTGATGCAGCTGATGCCGGACACCGCGCTGGAATACGGCGTGCGCGACCCGTTCTCGCCGCAGCAGTCCATCGACGGCGGCGCCCGCTATATGCGCGCGCTGCTGCGTCGCTACAACGGCGACCGCCCGCTGGCAGCGGCCGCCTACAACGCCGGCATCGGTGCGGTGGCGCGCTACAAGGGCGTGCCACCGTATGCCGAAACCCTGGCCTACGTGGACAAGGTGATGGCCCTGTACACCCGCTATCGCGAGGCGATGGGCATCCGCATCGAAGTACCGGCGAAGTAGCCGGTGCTCAGCGCGATGTGGCGCTGCCCACCAGGTCGTAGCGCTCGATGCGACCGACGCGCGAGACTTCGGCCTGCACGTCGGCACGCTGCTTGAGCTCGCGCCACGCGGCATCGATGCGTACATCGCCCGGCAACGAGGGATACACGCGCATATCCTGCAGGCTGGCCAGCGCATCGCTGCGCTCCAGCGGCGAGCGCAACTGCTCGATCAGCACGCCTGCGGCCCCATCCAGATCACCTTCTTCCAGCAGCATCTCGCGATGGAACAGGCGCGCGTCCTTGCGCTGGGCGACGATGACCGCACGTGCAGCGGCGGCAGCGGCGGCATCACCGCGCTGGCGGGCAGCGGCGAATTGGATCACTGCCTGTGCGGCCTGGCCATAGCCGCTCAGATCGCTCAACGGGGCCATCGCGGCGCCTGCTTCCTGCGTCTTGCCCAGTGAGCTGAGCACGAAGGCGACGTTCATCTGGTGCTCCAGACCATCCGGCCCAAGCGTGCCGATGCGCGCGGCGAGCTTGGCCGTCTCCAGCACTTCATCGGTGCGCCCCAGGCGGCGCAGCGCCGCGACGCGGCTGTTGAGCAGCCACGCCAACCACTCCGCTTTGGCGGCGGACGGCGCCTGTCCTTGCGCAACGGCCTCGGCCAGATCATCGGTCAGTGCCAGGACTTCCTCGTTGCGGTCCAGCATCAGCAGCGTGCTGCTGAAATCCACCAGGCGTGCATCGAGGTCACCATCGAGCAGGCCCGATACACGCAGGGTGTCCAGATGGGCCTGCGCGGCCTTGACCGGATCGAAGCGTGCATCGTGGCGATCCACGTAGCGGTCGAAGCGCTTGTCGCTGCGCAAGCGGATCAGTTCGGCCGGGGTGTCGATGCGTGCCAGCGTGGCCGGGATGGCATCGCCGCGACCGTTGTCGGCCTGCAGCGTGGCCAGATCCAGCCACAGCCCGGTGGGTTCGGTGCCGGCGATCTTCCAGCCGTTGTCGAACAACGCCTGCAGCAGCGCCATGCGTTGCGCGGGCTGCTCGCGCAGGTGGTACTGCAGGTAGCTGACGGTATGGTGGTCGATTGCCAGCGGGCTGTCGGCACGCGCCAGCGCCTGTGTCAGATGCTCGAGTGCCGCTGCGGGTTGGTCATCGTTGAGGTCCAGCGAGACCAGTGTGGTCAGGATGCTTGCATCACCCGGCAACGCCAGCAGCGCCTGCTGCAGATAGCGCCGTGCCAGCGCGGGTTGCTTCTGCATGGCCGCCGTCCAGCCGGCAAACTGCGCGGCGCGACCGCGGCGCTCGGCATCGAAATCGGCCAGCAGCGGGCTGTCCATCAGCCGTTCCATGGCGATCAGCGCGGCCAGCGTATTGCCGCTGCGGGACTGCTCGATGGCTGTATCCCACTGCTGCGCGTACGCAGCATGCGAAGCGTCCATCGCTGCATCGGACGGAGGCTGCGAAGGAGACGTGGGCGTCCGCGGCACGTTCGCCGAGGCGGTCGTGCTGGTCAGCGCGGCAAGCAGCAGCGCGAAGAGTGGGGTACAGCGGGGCATGGTGGGCCTCCGTCCATGGAGCGGACATTGAACCTGCTGTGGCAGCGCAGGACAAGCGCTGTGAAAGGGCCCTGACCATCGGCCATGGCGCTGCGCGGACGCAGCCATTATCGTGCGTGGCTCTTCATGCAAGCACAGGCAAACGGAACGATGGCGCGGTGGCAAGGGATGGCGGTGGGTGCGGTGGTGGTGGCAACAGCGGTGGCCCTGGCGGCCACCTGGTGGGAATTCCCTGCCTCCGGCCCGCAGGTGCCGGCTGGCCCTGTACCGACGCCGCTGGCGTGGACCGCACAGATCGAGCTGCTGGCCGGCGACGGTCATCCGGGTGATCGCGATGGCGCCTCGGCGCAGGCACGCTTCGCCGACCCCTACGCGCTGCTGGGCAGTGCCGATGGCAGCGTTTACTTCACCGATGCCGGTGACAACAACCGCATTCGCCGCCGCCTGCCCGATGGCCGCATCGAAACGGTAGCGGGGCAGGGCGAGGGTCGTGTTGATGGGCCTGCCCTGCAGGCAAGTTTCAACACGCCTTCGGGCATTGCCGCCGATGCGCAGGGCAACCTGTATGTGGCCGACACCGGCAATCATGCGATCCGGCGCATCAGCACCGATGGCCAGGTGACCACGCTGGCAGGCGGCACCCAGGGCTTCGCCGATGGTCCCGCCGCACAGGCGCGCTTCGATGGGCCGATGGGCATCGCCGTGGATGCGCAGGGACAGGTCTATGTGGCCGATACCTGGAACGACCGCATCCGGGTGATCGGTACCGATGGCAACGTGCGTACGTTGGCCGGCGGCGACCGCCCGGGTTTCGTCGATGCGCTTGGCGCTGACGCTCGTTTCGATACACCGGTGGCGCTGGCCTTCGATGCGCACGGCGCACTGCTGGTGGCCGATCTGTTCAACAACGCGGTGCGTCGCGTCGGTGCCGATGGCACGGTCAGCACCGCGGTCGGCAAGGGTGAGGTCATCAATGGACCGTTGTCACTGGCCACCACGCATGACGGCGTGCTGTACGTGGGTGACCTGGATGGACGCATCGTGCAGGTGACCCCGCAGGGCCATCAGCTGGCACTGCTGGGCAATGACCGCCTGCCGCGCCTGGCGCGTCCCAGTGGTCTGGCGGTGGAGGCCGACGGCGCCCTGCTGGTGGCCGACTCCGCGGCTTATCGGCTGCATCGCCTGCGCCCGTTGCCGGTGGGTGAACTGCCCGCACCGGCGCTGGTGGGCCCGGCCTCGGATGCGGCGCTGCCGGACAGTGGCGGACGCTGGCCACTGGCACCGCAGGATGGCTGGCACGAAGTGGTCGGCACGCTCGGCGAGGTGCGCGGCACCTTCCAGGGCGAGAGCCGCCACCACCTGCACGGTGGCTTCGACGTGCGCGGCGATGTCGGCCAGACCGTGCTGGCGATCGCCGAGGGCAAGATCAGCAGCCCGATTGCCGCCTGGAGCCTGGGCGGACAGGCCGAAGGCCTGGCCGTGGACCGGTTGAAATACATCCACATGCGTGTCGGTCGCACGCCACGCGGCGAACCGTTCGACGCGCGCTGGCAGCCGCTGTACGCCGAAGACGGCACGCTGGAGCGGATCCGCGTGCGCCGCGGTACGCGCATCCACGTGGGCGACCGCCTGGGCAGCATCAACAACCAGGCGCATGTGCACCTGGCCGTGGGCAATGGCGGTTTCGAGACCAATGCGGTGGCGTTGGGGTTCAAGAACTATGCTGACCACTTCGCGCCGCGCATCACCGATGTGGCGCTGCTGGACGACAACGACCAGCCACTGGCCGCCGGCAGCGATGGCGTGGTGATGCTGGCCCGGCAGGGACGCGGCGTGCAGATCGTGGTGGAGGCCTGGGATCAGGTGGACAACAACCTGCCGCGTCGCCGGCTGGGGCCGTACCAGGTGGGTTACCAGATCCTCGATGCCGCCGGGCAGCCACTGCAGGGCTACGAGCAGCCGCGCTGGAACATCGTCTTCAACCGCATGCCACCGCAGAAGCAGGCGGTGAAAGTGGCTTACGCACCCGACAGCGGCATCACCGTGCATGGCAGCGCGGTCACCCGCTTCCGTTATCTGGTGACCAACACCGTGCGCGATGGGCTGATGGAAACCGGTCGCTGGCAGCCGGCGGCGTTGCCGCCGGGCGAGTACATCGTGCGTGCCAGTGCGCGCGACTACAGCGGCAACGAAGGCGTGGGCCCGCGCGACATCAGGGTACGGCTGCTGCCATAGCCGCGGCCGGGGCGCCGCAGCGTTCGCGCTCGGCGTCCATGTCTTCCAGCGGCCGCACCTCGATGCTGCCGAAGCGGGCCCACGGGAAGCCCTGGGCGATACGCATGGCCTCATCGCGGTCACGGGCGACGATCAGGTTGAAGCCGGCCAGCAGTTCGCGGGTTTCGGCGAAGGGGCCATCGAGCACCCGGCTGTGGCCATCGCGCACGCGCAGGGTCTGCGCCGATTCGATCGGCTGCAGTTTCTGCGCGGCCAGCAACGTGCCTTCGGCCTGCAGTTTATCGGCATGGGCGAGGCAGTCGCGCATCAACGTATTGAAGTCGTCGATGGGCAGTGTGCGCAGCAGTGATGGGTCGATGTAGATCAGAAGCAGGTACTGCTGCATGGCGGAGTCCTGGCGGGGGCGGGGGACCATGATCGCGCAGGTTTGCGCGGGGGCATGCTGCACTGCGAAAGGCAGAGCGGGAAGCGCGCCTTCGGCGGGGATCGGCGAACGGCGGGGCCCCTCCGTGGTGGAAGCACAAGCACAAGCATGAGCCATGGGATTGGCCGGGTGGGTAGGCGGGKCGGGGGACGCCGTGAACCCATCCCTGGGGGCTTGGCCGCGGCATCCATGCCGCGGAC
>NZ_JBFRFE010000277.1:0-5330 GCF_052114665.1 Stenotrophomonas sp. 2YAF22
CGGTTGACGTGGCCTACGCGGCACGCGACGGCCGCGCGGTCATCKGCGCGTTGCCGCCCGGGGCGCAATTGGTGACTGATGCCACGGCCAAGCCAGTGGCCGAATTCCAGATGAAGGGCGCACCGCCAGCAGGGCAAGCCGGAATTGATGCAGCGGTGCGCAGCGGGATCCTGCGCCCGGCGACGGTGGCCGACCTGCGTGCCTGGGAGGCTGCCGGCCGACGCAACGGGGGTGCAGCGGACATCCCGCGCATCGAAGGCGCCAATGCCGAGCGGGAGCAGGGCACGCCCTTCCGTAGCTATACCGTGCTGAAAGCCTTCGCCATCCCAGCAGGGTTGTATGGCGCGCACGCGGCCACGTTCTTCGTGGCGCCCGGGGTGCCGGCGCCTACCGGGGAACCGGGACACTCGCAGGTGCGGTTCATGGAGAACGGGCAATGTGTCGGCGCGACCTGCGGGATGCGCTAAGGGGCGAAGGTCGGCTTTCTGGTCGAACGCGAGGCAAGGTGGACACTTGCAGGGGCGAATCGCATGCACCGCCGATCGCGCTGGCGCGCCTGTTCGTCATTTCGACCTGATCAGGAACAAGCGGAAGTCTGTTCCTTCTGACCCGGTTGGGACGCTGCATGCCATACCCATCTTTGCAAGATTCCGCTCCCAGAATGCGTGCGCCGCATGATCCTTGCGGAATGTGGCCAGCAACCATTCCCCCGTTGTTGGCCGCACAAGGTCTGCAACCACCGCAGATGCGATGCTTTTGCCGCGATGCTTTGGAAGGATGAACAGATCCGCCAACTCTGGCAGTCGCCTTCCCTGGAACTCGACGTCATCCACCTGGACGAATCCACACAAAAGGCCATCGAGCCAGAGCAGACGGGTCCACTCCGGTTCTTCGTGCAGGCGGGCCTGGACATCGGCAAGTGCGCAGTCGTAAAGACCATCGGCAAGGATATCTTCACCACTCCAGGCAGAGGCTTCGAAGTAGTACAGCTGCATCAATCTGAAGACCACATCTGCGTCCTGCGCATTTGCTTTGACCAGCGTCAGTCCGTCCATGCGGTAGAGATCCATCCAGGGCAACTGTGCCTATCCTGATGATAGCTGGCGCAGGATCGGCCAGTGATGGTTCTGCAGTTCCGGCCGTATGTGGATGGAGGCGCGTGGTAGCAGGTGCGATGCAGATCTACGGCCTGGCAAGGTGCAGCCCCCATCGGCCAACGCTCCCTGTACTGACATGCATGCAGCCCCTTCACCGATGGGCAGGCTGCGCTTGCAGGGCGATGCTACGGCATGCGCTTCCCACTGCCTTCTGTCCTGGGTGAATCATTACAGGCTGCCTTTCACCTGCTGCTGCCCCTGCGCTGCCTGGTCTGCAGCGAGCGCGGCCATGACGCCCTCGATCTCTGTCCCGCCTGCCTTGCCGAGATGCCGTGGGCGGGTCGCGCCTGCCTTCGCTGCGCGCTGCCGCTACCGGATGCAGCCCTGCCCATCTGTGGAACCTGCCGCGACGAGCCGCCACCGCAGACCGCGACCCATGCGAGCCTGTTGTACCTGCCGCCGGTCGATCAGCTGCTGGTCCGCTACAAATTCCACCAGGACCTGGCTGCAGGACGCCTGCTTGCGCAGTTGATGCTGCGCAACCCGCCACCGTGGTCGTGCGCGCCGCTGGTACCCGTGCCACTGCACCGCAAGCGACTGCGTCAGCGTGGCTATGACCAGGCCGCCGAACTGTGTCGCCTGCTGCAGTTGCCGACATGGCGCGGGCTGTACCGCCGCCGCCACACCGCGCCGCAGTCCGAACGCAGCGCCGAGCAGCGCCGCGACAACCTGTTCGACGCCTTCGATGTGCGCGGTGCTGTACCGGCGCGGCTGACCATCGTCGACGACGTGATGACCACCGGCAGTACCGTGCTGGAAATTGCAGAGACGTTGCGGTTGGTGGGGTCTGAAGACGTGCGGGCGTGGGTCTGCGCTCGCGTTCCGTGATCGCCCCTTTCATCCGCAAAGGCTAGGATGGCCACGAACCCGGATCGAAGGAGTGGTCATGAATTCCCCCTTGTCTCCCCTGTTGTCGGCCGTTGGACGCAGCTGGTGGATCCTGCTGCTGTACGGTCTGGTCGCGCTGGGCTTCGGCATCATCGCGATCGGCTGGCCGATGTCGGCGGCCATCGCGCTGGCCTGGACGCTGGGTGTAATGGCCATCGTCGAGGGCGTCATCAGCCTGCTGGCGCTGATCACCGGTGCCAGCGGCGCCTCGCGCGGCTGGTTGCTGCTGTACGTGGTCGCCTCGCTGGGCTTTGGCATCCTGGCCGTGATCAATCCGCTGGCCACCGCCAGCGTGCTGGTGCTGTTCCTGGCGGCATGGCTGCTGGTGGCGGGCATCTACCGCATCGTCTTCGCCATCCGCGTGCGCAGGCAGATTCAGGGTGAGTGGCTGCTGATCCTCAGCGGCGTGCTGGCCATCGTGCTGGGCCTGCTGTTCGCAGCCAATCCGTATGCCGGCGTGGCGGTAACCACACTGTGGATCGGCATCGGCAGCCTGCTGTACGGCGTGCTGCAGGTGCTGGTGGCGTTCAAGCTGAGGAAGCTGCGTTGATGCGGGGCTGGAGCAGATGGGCGCTGCTCGGTGGTGGCCTCGCGGTGTTGCTGCTGGCGGGCTGCAACCGGGTGCTTCCGGCTGAGACACGGCATCCGCCGCGGGAGGGGGTGCAGGTGCAGATGCGTGAGGTCGATCCCGATGGTCGCGCTACCCTGCAGTGGCAAGGGCGCAGCATCGCCGTGAAAGCGCCGCCGATGCTCACCAGTGCCGATATCGTCGACGTGCGAGCGGCGTTGGACGCCGCGCACCAGCCCGTACTGGAACTGACGTTCCGCAAGGAGTCCGCCGGCCGGTTGCTGCACGCGACCGAGGCCCTGGTGGGCAAGCAGGTGGCGCTTACCGTCGATGACCACGTGCTGTCCGTGGCCACCATAGCGGGCCCTTTTGGCGAGTCCATGCAGGTGGCCGGTACCAACATGAGCGTGGCCGAAGTGCACGACATGGCGCGCTACATCGTGCACGGCGGCCCTGCGCCGCCACAGCAGCGCTGAATCAGCGCTGCTTTCCTGCAAACCCGGCTTCGATCTCTTCCAGCGAGCGCCCCTTGGTTTCCGGCAGCCAGAATGCGGCCACCAGGAAGAACACGAACGTGCAGCCCGCCCAGAACAGGAACATGCTGGCGTAGCCGTAGTGCCCCACCGTCGGCAGGAAGATGGCGGCAATGGTGGTGGACACGAACTGGTTGATCAGCAGCGCGATGCTCATGCCGTTGGAGCGGATGCGGTTGGGCATCAGCTCGGACAGCGCCAGCCACACGCACACGCCTGGGCCAACTGCGAAGAACGCCACGAATACCAGGATGCAGGCAGCGACGGCCCAGCCATGCGCGGGCGGCGGAATCGGGCCGATACGGGCTTGCTCGATGCGCAGCGGTGCCTGCGCGGCACTGGCCGGGTCGGCGAACGGATTGAGGTGCAACGTGCGGAAGAACGCGCCGATGACGCTGTCCGGTTGCACGGTGCCGGCGCGCTCGATGCGCAGCTCGCGGTCGGTCAGGTTGTCGCTGCGCAGCGCGCGCACGTTGGTGAAGTCGCCATAGGCGTAGGACACGGTCAGCTGCAGCGGCCGGCCCTCGCGGTCGACGCCACCGGCAAGCCGCTGCCACTGCGCGTCATCCAGTACCAGTTGCAGGCCATCGCCGCTTACTGCGGCCTGCAGGTGCGGCTGCACGTCGGCGCGGCCCCGTTCGGCCTGGAAGAACAGCGTTGCTGCGGCCAGCAGGGCCACGCAGATGCCACCGCTGCCCAGCATCAGCAGGAACTTGCGACCCTTGCGGTCGACCAGCAGCAGCGCGGCGACGGTCATCACCGCGTTGAGCAGTTTGATCGCCACGTCGGCGCCGTTGGCCACCGAGCCGGACAGGCCTGCCTGGTTGAGGATGTTCACCGCATAGGCCAGCACCGAGTTGATGCCGGTGGCCTGGGTGCAGGCCAGCACCACGCAGGCCAACACGAACGGCACCACGTAGCGGCGGCTGAACAGCGGGTCACGCTTGCCGCTGCTGCTGCTCGATTCCGGAGCCTGGATCTGCGCCAGGGTGGGCTCGACGTCGGCAGCGGGCAGCACGCGCTGCAGGCTGCGGCGCGCATCATCGATGCGGCCACGACGCACCAGCCAGCGCGGTGATTCGGACAGCCAGAAGATGCCGGCGCAGAACAGCAGGCCCGGTGCCAGGCAGGTCCAGAAGATGGTGCGCCAGGCGTGGTCCTTCACCGTGAACAGCTCCTGCGCCTGCTGCGCGACCGGCAGCGAGCGCACCGACTCTGCGGCAGCGTCCACGGCATGGGCGTGGTACAGGCCGATCAACGCGGCCAGCACCAGGCCGACGGTCAGCAGCAGCTGGAACATCGCCGCGCCGCGGCCGCGTCGTTCCGGGCTGAGCACTTCGGCCAGGTACAGGGGAATGACCACGCCGATCAGGCCGCCGCTGACACCCTGCAGCAGGCGCCCCAGCAGCAGCGGGGTGTAACCCGAGGCCAGTGCCATGATCGGGATGCTGGCGGTGAACAGCACGCCGGCCAGCAGCATCGCGCCACGGCGGCCGATGAGGTCGGCGATCATGCCGGCGAACAGCGAGGACAGCACGCTGCCCAGCAGCACCGCGGCGACGACAAAACCGAGCTGCTGGCTGCTGAGCTGCCAGGCGTGGCTGGCGGTGGCTTCAAGATAGGGCAGGGCACCGGCGATGATGCCGATGTCGATGCCGTACAGCAGGCCACCGAGGCCGCCGATGAAGAGCAGGTAACGTACGGGCCAGCGCGGGGCGGTGCTTGCAGTCATCGACAGGTTCCCAAGGGGCGGAGTGCTTTCTGTAGAGCCGAGCCATGCTCGGCTGCTTTCCGTTCCGATATCGAGGTACCCCGTGCCGCGCCTCGCGCGGTGAGCCGAGCATGGCTCGGCTCTACAGGGAGCCTGCGCGGCATCCAGGCCGCATCGGGTGCGTCAGTTCAAATCGATCACGCGGCCACCGACCACGACCTGCTGCAGGCGCAGTTCCGCATCCAGCACCACCAAGTCGGCGCGGACGTCGGGCGCAATGCGGCCGCGATCGCCCAAGCCCAGGTAATCGGCCGGGAAGGTGGACACGCGCTGCGATGCGTCAGCCAGATCCAGACCCACCTGCACCAGGTTGCGCAGCGCCTGATCCATGGTCAGCGCGCTGCCGGCCAGCGAGCCGGTGGCCAGGCGCACGCAGCCGCCGCACTTGTGTACGCGCTGCTCGCCCAGCGCGT
>NZ_JBFRFE010000278.1:0-5325 GCF_052114665.1 Stenotrophomonas sp. 2YAF22
CCTCTCGCCAGCTGCCTTCCAAGTACTTCTACGACGCGCGCGGCTCGCGCTTGTTCGAGCAGATCACCCACACCCGCGAGTACTACCCCACACGCACCGAACTGGCCCTGCTGGACCGGGTGCTGCCGGAGATCGCGCAGGCGGTGGGTCCGCGCGTGCATGTGGTCGAACTGGGCAGCGGCAGCGGCCGCAAGACCGCGCGCCTGCTGGCTGCCCTGCAGGACCCGGTGGCCTATACGCCCATCGAGATCTCGCGCGCGGCGTTGCTGTCCAGCATCGACCATCTGGCCCCGGCGCTGCCGGACGTGGAAATGCTGCCGGTGTGTGCCGACTTCACCCGCCCTGTGCAGGTCCCCGCGCCAGAGCGGCCTGCCGCGCGCCGGCTGCTGTTCTTCCCGGGCTCCACGCTGGGCAACTTCGCCGATGAGGATGCGATCGCGCTGCTGCGCGCAATGCGCCAGACCATGGGCAAGCACGGCCTGGCCCTGGTCGGCATCGATCTGCACAAGGACCCGGCACTGATCGAAGCCGCCTACAACGACGCCGACGGTGTCACCGCCGCCTTCACCCTGAACCTGCTGGCGCGTCTCAACCGCGAGGTCGGCAGCGATTTCGATCTCGACGGCTTCCGTCACCAGGCCCGTTACAGCACCGCGCGCCTGCGCATCGAAACCGATCTGGTCAGCCAGCGCGAGCAGGACGTGCATCTCGACGGCCGCACCTTCCACTTCAGCGCTGGCGAACCGATCCGCGTGGAGTACAGCCACAAGTACACCGACGCCAGCTTCGGCCACCTGCTGCAGCAGGCAAGGCTGGAGGTGGCGGCATGCTGGAACGCGGACGATCCCGCCTATGGCCTGCGCCTCCTGCGCCCCTCACCCTAGGCACAGGTAGTACCGGCCGCTGGCCGGCAATCTCGGCCAACCTTGCTCTCCCTCCGCGTTACCATGGCTGCAGCACCGGCAACACGGAGGACGCCATGCCCATTCTGACCACGCTCGGCCTGGCCGCCGCGCTTGCCATGCCAGCGTCCGCGCCGCCGGCAGCAGCGGCAACCGCTGATCCCGCGTTCGCCCGCTGCATGGCGGGCCTGCAGGCTACGGCCGCCAGCCAGGGCATTGCCGCTGACCGCTTCAATGCGATCACCGCCGGACTGCAGCCCGACCCAACCGTGCTGCCGCTGCTCGATGCGCAGCCGGAGTTCACTACGCCGATCTGGGACTACCTGGCCGCACTGGTCGATCGCCAGCGCGTGGACGACGGTCGCGCCATGCTGCAGCAGCACCGTGACCTGCTTCAGCGCGTATCGGCGCAGTACGGCGTCGATCCAGTCACCATCGTCGCCGTATGGGGTGTGGAGAGCGACTACGGCCGCGTGTTCGGCAAACGCCCGCTGCTGCAGTCGCTGGCCACGCTGTCCTGTGCCGGCCGCCGGCAGCCCTTCTTCCGCGGCGAACTGCTGGCGCTGGTCAAGCTCATCGACCAGGGCGACCTGCAGGCGCAGGGCCTGACCGGTTCCTGGGCCGGTGCTTTCGGCCACACCCAGTTCATGCCCAGCACCTACGCACGCATTGCCGTCGATGGTGATGGCGATGGCCGTCGTGATCTGGTCGGCAGCATTCCCGATGCATTGGCTTCCACCGCCAACTATCTGAAGCGTGCCGGCTGGCGAACCGGCGAACCCTGGGGCATGGAAGTCCGTGTCCCCGCCGGGTTCAACGCCAGCCAGGCCGGCCGTACCCAGCGCCGGGCACTGGCCGACTGGCGCGCACTGGGCGTGACCGGCCTGGACGGCAGCGCGCTGGCGCCGGCTGGCCTGCCCGCCGACGCCCGCGCCGCGCTGTTGCTGCCGGCCGGCAACAAAGGTCCTGCACTGCTGGCGTTCCGCAACTACGACGCGATCTACAGCTACAACGCCGCCGAAAGCTATGCGTTGGCCATCGCCACCCTGGCCGACCGCCTGCGCGGGGGCAATGGACTGGTCACCGCCTGGCCTACCGATGATCCTGGCCTTGGCCGCGACGAGCGCCGCCAGCTGCAGACCCTGTTGCTGGCGCGCGGCCATGACATCGGTGCCGCCGATGGCATGATCGGTACCGCCAGTCGTCGTGCCATCCAGGTCGAGCAGCGCCGGCTCGGTTGGGCCGACGCCGATGGTCGCGCCGGCCAGCGCATCCTGCGCGCGCTGCAGAGCGAACCGCAGGCGAAGGTTCCGGCCACGCCCACCCGCTTCAGCCTTCCCACCAACTACAGTGCCGCGCAATCGCCGGCCATCCGGAGTCGATCCAGCGTGCAACAGATAAAGGGTGTCAGCAGCGGCCAGTTCCAGGGACTCGATGCCTGGCTGGTGGAAACTCCCCAGGCCACCGCCGCGATCAGCGTGTTCGGCGGGCAACTGCTCTCGTTCGTGCCCAAGGGCCAGCCGGATGTGATGTGGCTCTCGCCCAAGCGTGCCGCGCTGCCCACGCCGATCCGTGGCGGCAGCCCGGTGTGCTGGCCCTACTTCGGCCGCCAGGGGCAGGGCGACGACATGCCCGCCCACGGTTTCGTGCGCACCTTGCCCTGGGAACTGCAGCAGGCGCGCCGGCTCGACGATGGCAGCATCGAGCTGACCCTGGCCCCGCCGGCGTTGGACAACCTCGGCCTGCGCCTGACCATGACCGTCCGTGTCGGCCGTGAACTGCGCCAGCAGCTGGTCACCGAGAACACCGGCAAGGCTCCGGCCACCATCACCCAGGCGCTGCACAACTACTTCCGTGTCGGTGATGCCAGCAAGGTCGATGTCGACGGCGTCGACGGCCTGGACTACCTCGACAAGTTCGAGAACTACGCCCAGCCGCGCCGCCAGCAGGGCCCCTGGTCGCTGCGCGATCCGCGTGACCCGGGCCGCAGCGACCGCATCTACACCCAGGCCGGCGGGCACTATGTGCTGCGCGACCCGGTGCTCAAGCGCCGCATCGACCTCCGCACTGAAGGCAGCCGCTCGCTGGTGGCATGGAACCCTGGCGCCGAAGGTGCCGCCAGGATGGCCGATGTCGGTGACGGATGGCGCGACTATGTCTGCCTGGAAGCGGCCAACGCCGGTCCCGATGTGGTCACCGTGGCACCGGGCGGGCGTCATGTTCTGCTTCAGATCCTGTCCAGCGCGCCGCTATAGCAGGCTCTCCCTTTGGCATGGAAGGCCAGCATGAGCGCCCTCGATCCGCAGACTTCGCCCGGTAGCGAGAACCCCTATCTGGCGCCCGGCGCTGACGCCGATGTAGACACTGCACTGGAAGATGCCGACTACCTGACGCTGGTGGTCGGGCCCAATGCCGCCGCCTACCGTCGTTTCTGGCATGTGGACAGTGCGCTGCCGAAGCCTCCGCGCCGTTGGAACTGGCCCGCCTTCCTGTTCGGCACCCTGTGGATGGTGCATCGCCGGATGTACCTGGCCGCCATCGGCTTCTACCTGGTCACCACGCTGCTGCCGATCCTGATGCTGCTGGCCGACGCGGGCATACCGCAGATCGCCTTTGGCATGCTGCTCCCGCGTATCGCCCTGGCCATCTTCGCCAACGCCCTGTACCTGCGCCATTGCAGCCGTCTGCTGGCAAGGGTGCAGGCGACCCACGCCGGCCAGCCGAACCGCATCCGCGCCGAGCTGCTTCGCCGTGGTGGCACCCGTGCCTCGGCCGTGGTGGTCTGCCTGGGCCTGATCTACGCGCTGCGTTACATCACCCAGGGCCTCCTGCAGACCTATCACTGAGCCGGCGAACGCGGCCGCAGCACCCACAGGCAGAGCGTTCCGGCGACCAGGCCCCAGAACGCAGAACCGACACCGGCCAGCGTCATGCCCGAGGCGGTCACCAGGAAAGTGACCAGCGCGGCCTCGCGGTCGCGCTCCACTGCCAATGCGCTGGCCAGGCTGTTGCCGATGGTGCCGAACAGGGCGATGCCGGCCACACAGGCCACCAGTTCCTTGGGAAAGGCAGCGAACAGGGCCGCTACGGTGGCCCCGAACAGGCCGATGACGATATAGAAGGCGCCGGCCGCCATCGCCGCCGTGTAGCGCCGTGCCGGGTCTTCGTGGGCATCACGGCCCATGCAGATCGCCGCGGTGATGGCGGCCAGGTTCAATGCGTAGGCACCGAAGGGCGCCAGCAGCGTGTTGACCACGCCGATCCAGCCGATCACCGGTGACACCGGCGCGTCGTAGCCGGAGGCGCGCATCACCGCCACACCGGGAATGTTCTGCGACGCCATGGTGACCACGAACAGGGGCAGGGCGATGCCGACCATCGCCGTCCACGACAGCGAGGGAGTGACCCATTGCGGTACCGCCAGTTGCAGGTGCACCTGCTGTGCATGCAGCAGACCCTGGCTGGCAGCGATGGCGATGCCGACCAGCAGGGTGGCGATCACCGCATAGCGGGGGAACAGGCGGCGGCCCAGCAGCCACGTAGCGAACATGGCCAATGCCAGCACGCGCTGGGTGTTCATCGCCACGAACACGTCCAGCCCGAAGCGCAGCAGTACACCGGCCAGCATGCCGGCGGCCAGGGCCATGGGCACGCGTTTCATCAGCCGGGCGAACACTCCCGAGAAACCGGCGAGCATGCCCAGCACTGCCGCAAGCAGGAATGCACCGGTGGCCTCGGACAGAGAGGCACCACCCGCACCGACTACCAGCATCGCCGCCCCAGGCGTCGACCATGCGGTGACCACCGGCACCCGGTAGCGCAGTGACAGGCCGATGCAGGTCACGCCCATGCCCAGCCCCAGCGCCCACATCCACGAGGCGATGTGGGCCTGGTTGGCACCCACGGCCTGCGCGGCCTGGAACACGATCACTGCCGAGCTGGCGAAGCCGACCAGCACGGTGATGAAGCCGGCGACGATCGCCGGCATCGAAAGATCGCGCCACCATCCCTGTCGTACCGTCGTGTCCATCGTCTTGCTTCCTGTATGCATCCGACTATAGATAGCGCCTGCGGCGTTGACCGCGCAACGCGCGGGCAACGCCGCCGTGATCGTTGCACGCCCGTTGTGCATGCAGCAGCCGAGGCGTTGTCATGCTGCTGAAAAAAATGTGTTGACGAATTCTGCAGGATCTCTAGAATTCGCTCCCTTGCTGCAGCGCGGCGACTTCTTCTGAAGCCGGCAACGCGAACAGCAACGCCACCACCGCCGGACGAGATCATCGGACGAAGGTGTTGACGGACTCGAAAAGTCCGAGCATAATAGGCGGCTCGCAACGACGAAAGGCCCTCGGGTCCAACGACGAAGCAGCATCGGCAACAACGTCCACTTCGGTGAGACGGCCTTGAAAAAAGGTGTTGACGA